>CAXHHS010001377.1:0-1506 GCA_964015645.1 uncultured bacterium | reverse complement strand
ATCTTCCCCTTAATTTTGCGGCGCACGAAAGAAGAAGTAGAAAAGGAACTGCCGCCGCTGACGGAAATTGTACAGCACATCGAAATGACAGAAAAGCAACGGCAGGATTACGATAAATGGCTCGATCATTATCGCAACGAAATTTTTACCAAAATCAGCGATGAAGGCATCAATAAAACTCGTCTGAAAATTGTAGAGGCCTTGACTTACCTGCGCCAGATTGCCTGCCATCCGGCGATTTTAAACGATAAGGCCGCTCTCTCCGATTCCGGTAAAGTACTGCTTTTGGAAGATATGCTGGATGATTTGCTGACCAAAGGTCACAAAATCCTCATCTTCTCGCAATTTGTGCGCTTCCTGAGATTAATTCGAAAAATCTTTGAAGAGAAAGGCTGGCGCTACGAATATCTTGATGGCAAAGTTCGCAACCGTGCCGAACGTATTCATAATTTTCAGGATAACCCGGATATTTCCGCATTTCTGATTTCATTAAAAGCCGGCGGCCTGGGACTCAATTTAACTGCTGCGGATTACGTGATCCATCTCGATCCCTGGTGGAATCCCGCAGTGGAACAGCAAGCGACGGATCGCGCGCACCGCATCGGGCAGGATAAACGAGTATTCGTTTACAAATACATTGTGAAGGATACTGTAGAAGAAAAAATCCTCAAACTCCAGGAACGCAAAAAAGAGCTTTCCGAAGAATTGATTACCTCCGACAGCGGTTTTGTAAAACAACTCACGCGTGATGATTTGGAAGTGTTGTTTGGGAAAAATAGCAACAACAAATTGTGAGGATTATTCTCATAAAGATGCTGGATGCTCGATTCCGGATACTCGATAAAAACAACCAGCATTGAGTATCCAGGATCGAGCATCATTTAAATGCGCACTTTTACAATGCTGCCATTATAACTAACGCTCCTGCCACTCATCCGGGTATTGCATTTGATCATCCATTACAACTTCGTTATTCCAGCACTCAGCTTGCGGCCGTAGCTGCCGGGTTTTTGTGGATTCTCTCCACCAGCGAATTTTGTTATCCCAGGAAATCCAACCGATTTTTCGACAGGTTTTACAAACGGCATAGCGGTTGTAGCCTTTCGCAATCCATTGTGCTTGCTTTGCAGGATTTTGCGGGCGATAGAACAAATAAACAACCTGGTGTTCGTTACATTTCCGATTCATTCTCCATACCAATTAATTTTCGTTATATTTTAAATGGCAAAATAATTAAGGGCAAAATGATTTAAAAGAAAATCATTTTGCCCTTAATTGTTTTGCTATAAAAATCCACGAAGGCCTTTCTCCGGAAATTCGTCTAAAAAACTATTGCAATAGTGCATTTCCGATGACTAATATGGAGTCATCATTTCGAAAACCGGGGAGATTTTTAAATGAACACTGATAAATCGAAACAAGCCGTTATCCTCAGCGCTGCTCGCACGCCAATCGGCAAATTGCAAGGTAGTTTAAGTAGTGTTTCCGCCCGGGATTTGGGTGCAG
>CAXHHS010001376.1:0-1507 GCA_964015645.1 uncultured bacterium | reverse complement strand
GTGGAAGAGGTTATCCAATACGGCCATCGTTTGGCAGATGACCAGAAAAAAATCTCCCTGGAGTTCGGGCAAATCATCAAAATTGTAGAACAGGGAGCGTTTTGGGCGCAGAAAGATAGCTCGGCGCTGGTAAAGGCGGAGCATGTCAAGAAAGCCATCATCGAATACGAAAACCGCCATAGTCGTTATAAAGAAAAATACTTGGAAAATATCGAGCGTAATATCAAGCGCATTATTGTTGATGGCGAGAGAGTTGGCGAAATCAATGCGCTGTCAGTGATTAGCACCGGCGAATTTTCTTTCGGAACGCCCAGCCGGATTACCGCTAAAACCTACGTAGGCAGCGATTCCCTGGTGAATATTGAACGTAAAGCCGGCCTTACCGGGAAAATCCACGATAAAGGCAGCTATATTTTAAGCGGTTTTTTTAATGCAACTTTTGGCGAGTACAACCCGGTTTCTTTCGCTGCCAGTTTGGCCTTCGAGCAAAGTTATGGCAGAATTGACGGAGATAGTGCTTCTTCCACCGAATTGTATGTGTTGTTATCCAGCCTGGCGAATGTGCCGATTAAGCAATACATCGCGGTTACCGGATCGGTAAATCAAAACGGCGAGGTGCAGGCGATTGGCGGTGTCAATGAAAAAATTGAAGGTTTTTTCGAAGTTTGCAAATTTAAGGGGTTAACCGGCAAACAGGGCGTTATGATTCCCCGCAGCAATGTTATCGATTTGATGTTGAAAGAAGAAGTTCGGGAAGCCATAAAAGAAGGCAAATTCCACATTTGGACGGTGGATTCCGTCGAAGATGGCATCAAACTCTTAACCGGTATCCGTGCTGGCCGGCACACCAAAAGCGGTAAGTTTCCGAAAGACACGCTATACGCAAAAGTAGAAGGCCGTATGCGCGAGTTCTCCCTGCGCTCCGAAGCATATCGCAAATCCATCAGCGACGAGCATAAAAAACGTACGGGCGGGAAAAATAATTCGAAAAATGGAAATGGGAATAATAAGGATGAGTGAGGGCAAATGGTTGGATGGTTTTATGGTTATATGGTTGGATGGCTTTATTGTGAGGAGGTAGAGGATGGAGAAAAAATACTTATCTTTGAATGATGTGCAGGCTTATAAGATTGCTTTTAATCTCTCCAATTATGTATGGAATATTGTTGTTCAATGGGAGTGGTTTACAAAGATTACTATCGGAAAGCAATTTGTTGAAGCTGCAGATTAATATCAGCAAATATTGCGGAAGGGTTTGGCAGATACCACAAAAAAGATAAAATAAAATTTTACCGCTATAGCTTCGGTTCCGTCAAGGAATCGTTTGATTGGAATGAGAAAGCGAAAGTGAGGAAACTACTAAAAGTTGACGAATATAATCATATTTTTCAGCAATTATCATTTTTACCAAAAGAGATCAATCATCAAATAAAGCTAACCGACCAGAAATTAAACTTGTAACCTAATGATTTATAATCATATAAGCGAAGCGATATTAACCCTGTCT
>CAXHHS010001375.1:0-1507 GCA_964015645.1 uncultured bacterium | reverse complement strand
CGGCGTTATAGATTATAGCCCAGGGTTGCCCCGAAATTTCGGGGCAACCCTGGGTTTGAATACCCAAAAACAACCAAACCCTGCCACGAAGTGGTCGCTTTGCGAAAAGGGTTTCACTCTTGGAAAAAATTACCCAATGCTCTCATAAGAAGTAAGGTGTTTTATGAATGGGATGTTCTTACCATCAAACCGAGGTCTAAATAACATCGCACAAACTTGATGAATTTTTCAGGTGAAATCATTTTTCGATATTTGTTTAACGACACTAATATATTAAAATGGCGATGTATTAAAGATAGGGAGTAGAAGGCATTGTCAACTCAACAAGCAGATTTATCCTCACTACGTATCGACAAATCCAAACGGGATGATCCGAATGCACCGAAAAATACCGGGAAAGTTATTCTCTGGATCGTGATTTTATTGGTTCTGGCAGCAGTCGCTTATGCAGCGGTTAGTTACAAAGACCGGTTTTTTTCCTCCGGTATCGAAGTAACGATGACCTTTGCGTTTATGCAATCCCCGTCCCAGGCAGATGCGGTGTTGACTGCCAGCGGTTACGTGGTGGCGCAGCGTAAGGCATCTGTTGCATCGAAGGGCACTGGCCGCCTGGTATACCTGGGGGTTGTCGAAGGGGATAAGGTAACGGAAAATCAAATTATCGCTCGCCTGGAAGATAACGACATCCGCGCTCAGCTCGCCGAAAGCAAAGCAAATGTTAAAGTGCAAGAGGCAGAGCTAAAAGTGGCTGAAAACAATTTCAATCGCCAAAAAGCGCTTTTCGAAACCGGGGCTGCGGCCCAGGCAGAATTGGATGATGCCGAGAACCGTTACCAGCGGGTCATCGCCTCGATAGAATTAGCGAAAGCGAAAGTAACCGCATCGGAAGTTGCCCTGGAAAACACCTTAATCCGTGCCCCGTTTGACGGAACCGTGCTCACCAAAAATGCCGATGTCGGCGAAATCGTCGCTCCCATGGCTGCCAGCGCCAATTCCCGCGCGGCGGTTGTTACCATTGCGGATATGGCGTCGCTGCAAGTGGAAGCCGATGTCTCGGAATCGAATATCGAAAAAATACGTGTTGAGCAGGATTGTGAGATTACCTTAGACGCTTATCCCAACTACCGTTATACCGGTTATGTCGCCAAAGTTGTTCCTACTGCCGACCGCGCAAAAGCCACGGTTCAGGTAAAAGTCGGTTTCAAAGATTACGACCGCCGCGTATTACCGGAGATGAGCGCTAAAGTATTGTTTTTAAATGAGAAAGAAGATGCTGAACGAACGACACAGCAGCCGGTTTTAGTTGTGCCTGCAACTGCATTGGTGGATCGAGGCGGCAAACAGGTTATTTATCAAATCGAAAATAACCAGGCAGTGGAAGTGGCGATAACAACCGGCCAGCAATTCGCGGGATATATCGAGATAAAACAGGGGTTAAAAGACGGCGACTGGGTGATAAACAATCCCGGGGAGCAAATTTCCGATGGAGTGAAAGTAAGCGTTAAAT
>CAXHHS010001374.1:0-1508 GCA_964015645.1 uncultured bacterium | reverse complement strand
CGGCATACGCGAGGCAATGGAGACTCGTGGGCTCGGAGATGTGTATAAGAGACAGTAAAACTTCCCTGGCTGGAAAAGCCGAACAAAAACGGCGGCTCCGGCTGCTGCCGAAGCTCGTCGAGCCGGTTGTTTAATACGCCGTTATAAAGCTGCTCGACAATCGATTGCCGGTAAGCGGATTCGGTTCCTTCTTCCGGCACATCTTTTTTATAATAAACACCGATAATGGTTCGGGTTGCTTCCGGGTCGGTGGCGATGGCAAACAGCGGTTCGGCATTGTCCGGCACCGGGTAAACCGTTCGCTCGCGGGGGTTTTCGACCGGAGAAATTCCGGCAAAATGTTTTTTGATTAGATTTTCGATCTCGTTTTTATCGAAATCACCGACAGCGACAACGGCCATCAGATCCGGGCGGTACCAATCACGATAAAACCGGCGAGCAGCGTCGTAATCAAATCCTTCCAAAATTTCTTTTTTTCCGATGGGCAGCCGGTTGGCATATTGAGAATCTTTAAAGAGAACCGGAAGCTGTTTATCAAGCATGCGCATTTGCGCGCCTCTTCCGGATCGCCATTCTTCAATCACCACGCCGCGTTCTTTATCGATTTCCTCATCTTCAAAACTAACGCGGTGTGCCCATTCCTCTAAAATTTGAAAAGCAGTTTTCACGATTTCGGCGCTGTCTGTGGGGATTTCCAGCATGTAAACGGTTTCATCGAAACTGGTGTAAGCATTTATATCCGGACCAAAACGCATGCCGATGGATTCCAGGTAATTAACAATTTCCTGCTTTTCAAAATTTTCCGTTCCATTAAAGGCCATGTGCTCGACAAAATGCGCCAGTCCTTGCTGATCATCATCTTCCAAAATAGAACCGGCATTTAGCGCCAGGCGTAATTCAGCGCGGTTTTCCGGCCGTTTGTTTTCGCGGATATAATAGGTAAGCCCGTTATTTAGCTTCCCGATAGTGATCTTGGAATCTACCGGCAAAACCGGGTCACTGGCTGTTTCGGAAGTTTTTTCCGGTTCAGGCTGCGGTTGGTTTACAGTTTGGGGGGCGTTTTTTGTCGCAGAGCAAGCATATAAAAACAGAACTAAAATGATGCTCATCGGGATGGCAAATAAGGTGCGTTTCATAAATATTTTTCTCCGTTTTTTGATTAACAGTGCCGAATATAGCAACGTCTGTTCCATTTGAAAAGTTCAATCGAATTTCATCTTCAAAACCGATGTTAGGCGCTACTTATCTAAAAAGCCCGGGATTGTCATTGCGAGAAGTGTAACGGCGAAGCAATCTTCTTGCCTGGCAGGAGATTGCTTCGCCGGACAAAGGGCGCCCGCCTCGGAGCGACAGCCCCCCTTTTCGGGGCAATGACAGAACCGGGGCTTTCCCGCTGGCCGCATACGCCTGTTCATAATTGTCTTAGGATTGAACGATGCAACATATTTGAGTATTCGACGTTTGTTGCGAAACACATTTGACAGAGGGGCAACATGACAGAAACCAAA
>CAXHHS010001373.1:0-1508 GCA_964015645.1 uncultured bacterium | reverse complement strand
TACACCAAGAAGCTCGTCGGCAGCGTCAGATGTGTATAAGAGACAGGTGCTTCAAGAATGTAGATATGGCCTGCCCCGGCATCTGTAACCAATTCTCCGACAGCTCTCAATATTTCCGGATGAGTCCAGAACGTTTCGCCGGGTAAAAGACCGGTTTGGTTTTGGTAATTAACGGCCTGACTATAGCCGCCTGTCAGGTTGATCTTGATGCCAACGGTATCACCCGGGCGGATGATGTCATTCAGACCTCCCAATGCATCAAACATAAGCTCCATAAAACTTCTTATCGCCTGCCGATCATAATTGGTGATGGTTGCCCTGGCAACCTTCGAGGTGTTGTTTGTGGAAGTTGTTGAGCTGAAGGCGTTCCGATACCCAAAACCGCCGAGCAGAAAGCCAACCGAAGCACTGCTAAGGGTTTGAATAAAATGCCTACGCGTGATGCGGTTTCCTGCCGGGCACCTGTGATGGTGATTTGTCGATTTCGCCACGCTTTCCCCCAATTGACGGTACATAAATTGTTGAACTATTTATCGTCAACATAATACCTCAACGAACCACTTAAAATGAGATATATCAGGGTAAAAACTGATTATAGTCAATAATTCTAGGGAAGGCTTTTGAGACTATTTTAGCAATGTAAGCTTTTTTACCGCAAAACCGCCTGCGGCTTTTAAACGATAATAGTATACGCCGCCAGGCAGAGCGCCGGCTTTCCATTGAACTTCATGATTTCCGATTGAAAAAAAACCGGCAGCGATTGTTTCAATCGCTTGCCCCAGGTTGTTGGCTATTTCTAACGTTACAAATCCCGGCTGTTCAATGGAAAATTTGATGGTCGTACTCGGGTTGAAGGGATTGGGATAATTTTGGCGAAGCGAAAACTTGTCAGGCAAGTTTTGGGGGCGAGGCGTTTCGACAGCGGTAATATTACCAATATGTTCCTCCAAAACAGCCATTTGCGGACGGTCTTCGCCGTTTTGCGGCTCGATGGAGAACATATAATCGCCCCACCAGGGACCTGCCGCCCACCAGGTCCATCCAAGCCAGACATCGGCGTTGTTGTCGATATAATCTAACATATCGTCGAGCGCTGCAAGGCAGGTTGCGTCGCTGCTCACGCCGAACTCACCCAGGAAACCGCGCTTGCCATGTTGCCGCAGCCAATTTGTAAAGCTAACCAACCGTTGCGATCCTACTGTCGCCCCGACACAATCAGGGGAAGTGCCGGAGGAATTGTCGTCGAGATATTGGTGGGCTTCGAAGGCAATATTTTCTAAGGGATCCACGATTGTCAGCATGGTTACGCTATTCGGCGTACCGTACCAGTTTTGCGTCCAGGAGTGGGCACCGGTCCAGGCATTGCCGGGAACCAGGATCAAATTTGCGGCACCGGTTGCACGAATGGCGGCAATGGCGGTATTCGCATTATCGCGCCAAAGCTCGGAGGACATGGAATTCGGCTCGTTCATCAAACCGAAAATAACCGCGGGGTTGTTTTTGTAATG
>CAXHHS010001372.1:0-1509 GCA_964015645.1 uncultured bacterium | reverse complement strand
TTATAAACCTGTGGTTCGCAAAAGGATCGATGACCGTATTTTCTTGCTCTTGCGCACTTAACGTTTTTCGAGAAAAAACAGCGCTTGCGGAAGCAGTCATATTAAAAGAACCCTCATAAAAAGACACTCGCGAATTTTTGACAATCAAAATGGATAACATAGTTAAGTTAAATTGCTTTAGTCGATGTTCGATTTGAGAATCAGGAGTGTACAATGGACGATAATTGATTTTCAACTCCTGGGTAGGAACTGTGGTTATGGAAATGAGAATGACTATAATTTGAATGAGACACTTCATTTTTACACCCGGGTATTAAATTGTTTTTTGAAAATCCGGAACTAATACCCCAACCCTATGAACAACAGAGGAAAGGCAGCTTTTCCACCAAAATCTATCATGAGATCATGTTCACCCAAAAAAGCCAATTCCAGGGATGTTTGTAAATGTGCGCCCGGAAAATAGAATGATCTAAATGCCAGTACGCCTCCACCTATTGATATTTTTGGACGGATCTGTGATTTCTGGTTCCTTTTATAAAAAAGTATTCCCATTCCAGCGGTTGCAAACCCATTCGAGCGCCATTCATACCTGGCAATTTGAAATTCCAGAAAATTATGTTTTTCATAGGCATTTCCAATACTGCGAAACAACGGCATTTTTCCGCCAAATACAAGGCTGTAAGATTGATTTTGCGCAATGAACCCCAGGCTGACTTGAGCACTAATGGTTGCGCCATTACCGGGATTGAACCCGATTCGAATTCCGGGGCTAAAAAAATAAGCAACAGTTTGGGAAAACCCGGTTGTTGTCAGGCTCAAAAAGATAGCTGTTATCAAAACTCTAACCATATCTTTAACCATCCTAATTTACATCCTTTATTGATTCCACAATCATGCCAAGAAGACTTGCGGTTTACAAGCGATCAAATTACTCCTTCAACACATTGTTTTTTAAGGCGTTGAGTATTTCTTATCTAAAAACAGTATTACATAAGCCGACAATTTTTACGAGACCAACTCGTCAAAGAAGGATACTAAAAATAGCATCAAACGGTCATGTTTTGGTTGAAAGGAAAGTTCGGAATGATTACTTTATGACGCTAAAGGAATTAATCATACTCTCAGAGAACCCGCCGATGAATAGAAAGAGTCTTATCGGAATGATAAAAGCAATCCTCCAACTAACTCGACCGATCAACACCTTAATTACCTTTTTATCCGTATTCGTCGCCGCTTTTATCTCTGGTCCTTTGGAACCGCTAAACACGGTTATTTTAGCATGCCTTTCCGCCGGTTTTATAATGGCAGCCGGAAATACAATCAATGATTATTATGATATTGACATCGATCTCATTAACAAACCGCAACGCCCGTTACCATCAGGAAAAATCAGCAAGGAAGCAGCCTGGCGAGCGGCTGTCGGAGAATTTTTGATCGGAAATATCATCGCGGCGTTCATTTCAGCGCCGATGCTTTTTATCGCGTTTTCGTTTTCGATGCTTATTTACC
>CAXHHS010001371.1:0-1509 GCA_964015645.1 uncultured bacterium | reverse complement strand
TTTGCAACAAGTCATTTGCCGGCGGCTGTAACCCGTGTGCTACAGTCAAATTTTTAAGGGAGACCTCGTAAGGCCAGCGAAGTTGATGAATCGAGTGACGTTCCCCCTGGTCATGTTCCGAAAGTTGTTCAAAATAAAAAGTGCCATATATATTATCATACCGTGATAAAACTGAAGCCAATAGATAATCATTTTCATTTGCGGAGTTATCCTTGTAGCCCCAAAAGATATTAAACCCGATGACTTTAGCGCCAGCAGAATAGAGTTTTTGCGCTAAAAAGGCATAAATATTTCTTGACAAGGGCCATCCGCCGAGGCTTTCGATATCGGCTTCATCAAAATAAACGATTTTGATAGGGGCGTCAAATTGTCCGGAGGTGTTTTGCCGCATTAACCAATGATTCCAACCACTTTGCAAGGAGTTGAAAACCGGCAGCATTAGCAACGCTAACCCAAGCATCAGAAAAGACAGCCAGCGATATTTTCCTATTTGTAAACGCATTTTATATTTGTGTAGTATTAAACCTCCCGGAGGTTCAAATGTAGTATACCGATGACTCCTATTGATGATTAATTCTCTATTTTAATCGCAAGTTTGACCTGAAACCTCCGGGAGGTTTATTAGTGCCGCATTCATTTTAAAACTTCAAATCGAATATCAATAATCCCATCGCGGATGGCGTCGAGTTGCTCTGCCGCGGCATAGGAAAGGTCGATCAGCAACCCGCCGGATTTTGGCCCGCGGTCGTTAATACGAACGGTGACGCTTTGATTGTTTTTTACATTCGTAACCCGGCACAGCGTTCCAAACGGCAGTGTTCGGTGGGCAGCGGTTAATTTGTCGCGGTCGTATATTTCGCCGCTGGCGGTTGTCTTGCCGTGTAGATCGTCACTGTAATAAGATGCTTTACCCAATTCACCTTTTCCGCTGCCAGCGGGTGCATTGGGAGAACTACTAGTAAGGCTTGCCGCAAACTCGCTAATGGCTTCAATGGTACTTTGGATGGGATCGGAGGCAGTAACCATCATCGAATCACCGCCGCTAATTTCCAGGTCGGAAAGGCGTAATCCTTCTTGTTGAAATGTTCTCCAGGAGTTTAAAAATGTATTCCAATTTGAATCCCAAACAATCTCCTGCCGAACTTTCCCGCCTTGCCAGATAGCGATAAATTTTTCTCCTTCTGGTGATTGATATTTTTCAACATCACACAACAGGAAGTTATTGTTTTTAAATATGTTAGAGAGCAAGTCAAAGGTTTCCCGGTCTAAATTATTTAGCAAAATATCCACTTCGTTGGATTGATGCCAAACCGCAGCATACAATGCCGTCCGGTTAACCCCGTAGCGTTCGATATCCACTAACCGGTAGCCCTGGCTGCGAAATTCTTCAATTCTCTGTAATAGCGTTTGCCAATCGATATCCACCAGTAGTTTATCTTTTGATTCGCTTTCATTCCAAACACCGGTAAATCGTTTGCCTTTGGAAGAAAGGTGAACTTCGATGTCATT
>CAXHHS010001370.1:0-1509 GCA_964015645.1 uncultured bacterium | reverse complement strand
CACCAAGAAGCTCGTCGGCAGCGTCAGATGTGTATAAGAGACAGTCCAAAAACAAGTTGATCCTACCGCATTTTAGTGGTGGGCGAAATTTAAAATTTCCGTTAGGTGGATATCTAATATCCCGATTGCCATTTGAGCCTATCGATAAGGATGATTTACACGAGAGTTGGAAAGCGATCTATTATGAATATAACATTCCTGCAAAGTTGGGAGTTGAACTGACGGGATTAAAACGCAGAGACGATGGTATATGGGAAGTTTTTACTAAAAATCTTAAGACAAAATCCCGGGAGATTTTTCGGGCGCGGCATGTCGTCCTGGCCATTGGTGCCGGTTTTCCTCGACAGCTGGATATTGCGGAAAATACGAAAGATATTTGTTATAAATTAGCTGATGCGGAAAATTATACCGGGGATATATCCTGCATTATCGGTGGTGGAACCTCGGCTGCGGAAGCGGTTATTGCGATATCTAACGCAAAAATAAAGGCGGATGATGAGACCCCGGTGTATTGGTCTTACCGTGGTACCCAAATGCCGAAAGTATCAACGGAACTGTCGGAAGATTTTTTCCATGCCTATGTAGTGAACGGCAATATTCGCTTTTATCCCAATAGTGAACCGGGTACAATTGTTACAGCGGAAGATCACCGCAAGTACCTAGCAATACGAGTCGATCGCCGGTTTATAAAAGGCCGCCCGAACGAATGCACTTACCTGGAATTTCCCATCGAAAAGGTGGTTGCATGTATTGGCCAGGATAAACCGGAAAAGCTACTGCATACTCTCGGCATCAATATGATTGAATGGGGCGAGGATAAGCTGCGCTACCTGGCAACCACTCCCTGGCTGGAAACGCAATTGCCTAACGTTTATTTGATTGGCGATATTTTAAGCCCTGCTCACCTGGTAACGGAAAATTTTAACGCCAAACCGCCTGTATTCGAAGAAATTTTCCATTTGGGCAATATTAAAGCTGCTATTAAGGATGGCGTATTGGTTGCAGGAGTCATTGCTCAAAAATTAGACGGTAAAAAAGAAATTTCGGTCACCATTAATTATCCTGAAGAATCGAAAAAATCGAAATCGGAAACAGTGGATAGCAGAATCGTAAGCCCGCCGGTAGATCCGGTAAAACCTGCGGATATTGCGGCTTTGGTGCGTTTATTAGATGATGGCACGGAGGTTGATGAATTTCCCCTGCAAGAAAATAACGCTACAACGATTGGCCGTAATAATTGCCATATCAATTTTGACGATGATTCGCAATTATCCGATCAACATGCAGCTATTCTACACACGGAGGATGGGTATTTCCTGCGAGATTATGAAAGCAAAACCGGCCTCTTTTTAAAAGCCCCGGGAGGTGAAATTATTGAAGTCGAACCGGGTGTTGTCATTCTTTTGGGTCAGCAGTTTTTAGGATTCCGTCTGGCTAAAAATCAATTTCAGATGATACATTATGACTGTCTCTTATACACATCTCCGAGCCCACGAGACTCCATTGCAT
>CAXHHS010001369.1:0-1510 GCA_964015645.1 uncultured bacterium | reverse complement strand
ACACCAAGAAGCTCGTCGGCAGCGTCAGATGTGTATAAGAGACAGCATTTCTTCCCCAGGGTGAGCCGGAAAGAAAACGCCGAACCGTTCGCATGGTAGAACAAATGGATGAAGAGGGATTCGGTAACTGCTCCAATCACGGTGAGTGCGAAGCGGTTTGCCCGAAGGGTATCTCTATTATGAATATTGCCAGAATGCGCCGGGAATATTTTAAAGGTATTATCAGCTAATACTCGCATATTAGGAGCCTCCCGGAGGTTTTAAGCTAAACTTCAAATTAAAATAGAAGTCAAAACACAATTAAGCGTAATAAATTCAGGAACTTGGAGCCTCCGGGAGGTTCACGCTACACAAAATACCTGCGACGAAGAACAGAAAGCAAACAACTTAGAAAGGATCCGCCATGAGCCACAAGATCAAATTTTTCGAAGAGGTAAATAAAAATTTTGACAAGGCTGTTGTTTACACAAAACATCATCCCGGTCTGCTGAATCAAATGAAAATATGTAATAGTGTTTACCATATCACTTTTCCCTTAAAAAAGGATGATGGCAGCATCGAAGTCATCCATTCCTGGCGGGCAGAACATAGCCATCATAAACTCCCGGTAAAAGGCGGCATTCGCTATGCGATGACGGTGAATGAAGACGAAGTAATGGCATTAGCAGCGCTAATGACCTATAAATGCGCCATTGTAGACGTTCCATTTGGCGGCGCAAAAGGCGGCATCAAAATTGATAATCGAAATTATTCCGTAACGGAATTAGAACGAATTACTCGCCGATTCACCTTCGAATTGGTCAGAAAACACTTTATCGGCCCCGGTGTAGATGTGCCCGCCCCGGATTATGGCACTGGCGCCCGGGAAATGGCCTGGATTGCCGATACCTACAACGCTTTAGTCGAAAATGATTTAGACCATCTTGGCTGCGTTACCGGGAAGCCAATTGCCCAGGGCGGCGTACGCGGCAGAACAGAAGCAACCGGGCGCGGTGTATTTTTTGGCATTCGGGAAACGTGCGGTTTTGAGGCCGACATGAAAAAACTCGGCCTTAGTAAAGGTTTGGATGGTAAGCGTATTGTTGTGCAGGGCCTGGGAAATGTCGGTTTTTTTGCCGCAAAATTTTTGCAGGAAGGCGAGGCGGATATTATCGCCATTTCTGAATACGAAGGCGCCATCCATAACCCCAAGGGCCTGGATGTTGAGAAAGTATTTCAGCATCGCAAAGAGACCAAATCAATTTTGGATTTTCCCGGCGCAACTAACCTGGCTAAGAATACTGATGCGCTGGAACTCGACTGCGACATCCTGGTGCCGGCAGCGTTAGAAAATGTCATCACCATGGAAAATGTCGGGCGAATTAAAGCCAAAATCATCGCAGAGGCAGCCAATGGCCCGGTAACGGCAGATGCCGCAGATGCGCTGTTAGCTGCGGGAAAAATCGTTATCCCGGATATGTATCTCCTGTCTCTTATACACATCTGACGCTGCCGACGAGCTTCTTGGTGT
>CAXHHS010001368.1:0-1524 GCA_964015645.1 uncultured bacterium | reverse complement strand
TACGCGATGCAAGGGAGTCTCGTGGGCTCGGAGATGTGTATAAGAGACAGCCTCAGCATTAGCTGGCAACTTACCATTGTTGCTTTATTGGTGCTTCCGATTAGCGTGCTGACCATCCGAAAAATCGGTGGCAGCCTAAAACGACGCAGCCACCGGGTTCAAGAACGGATTGCCGATGTTACCACAATCCTGCAAGAGACCATTTCCGGAATAAAAGTGGTAAAAGCCTTCGCGATGGAAAAGTATGAAGACAGTAAATTTCGCCGGTATAGTGGAGAGCACTTCCGGGCGCTGGTGCGGCAAATTCGTTTGCAACGGCTTTCAAGCCCGCTTTCGGAAACGCTCGGTGTGGCGGTTATGGCCTGTGTAATTTGGTACGGCGGCAATATGGTGCTGCAAGGACAATCGATTACCCCGGAAGATTTTATGCGATTTATGATTATCCTTTTTTCCATCCTGGATCCGCTTAAAAGCCTGGCGGATGTCAATAACAATATCCAAATTGCGCTGGCTTCCGGCTCCCGGATATTTGGCATTTTGGATGAAGAAAATCCCATAAGAGAGAAACCCGGGGCAGCAACAAAAACGTCGTTCGACAGCATCATCACTTATAAGAATGTCACCTTCTGTTACAATCCCGACAGCGAAGCAGTCTTAAATAATGTCTCTTTGGAAGTCTATAAAAATCAAAAGGTTGCCTTTGTTGGCAGCAGTGGTGCAGGGAAAACAACCCTGGTAAATCTCCTGCCGAGATTTTACGATATCAATAGCGGTTCTATTAAAATTGACGGAGAAGATATTCGTAATTTAACGCTTTCCAGCTTGCGCGGCTTGATGGGCATTGTTACCCAGGAAGTGATCTTATTTAATGATACTATCGCCAATAATATTGCCTACGGGTTGGATAAATATTCCATGGATGAAATCGAACATGCAGCAAAATTGGCCAACGCTTACGATTTTATTATGGAGACACCCGGTGGATTTCAAACCATCATCGGCGAACGCGGCATGTTGCTCTCCGGAGGGCAGCGACAGCGGATTTCCATTGCTCGCGCAATTTTAAAAAACCCCCCGATTTTGATTTTCGATGAAGCCACTTCCTCCCTGGATTCGGAGTCGGAATTCTTGATCCAGGAAGCGATTGAAAACCTGATGAAAGATCGAACCGTTTTTGTGATCGCCCACCGGCTTTCCTCAATTGTGAACTCCGATAAAATTGTCGTTTTGGAAGGCGGCAATATCATCGACCAGGGATTAAATAATGAGCTTTTGGAGCGTTCCGATCGCTATCGCCAGCTTTACGAATTACAATTCAATAATTGATCCGGTTTTTTTTAGACAGGATTTACAGGATGAACGGATAATGAATATTCTAATAATGAACAGCGTGGCAGTTGATTCCTGGGGCGGTGGCGAAAAGTGGATGCTGACCACCGGCATCGGCCTTCGTGAAAGAAGCCATACCATTTACGTTGCCGGGCGCGAAGGGTCGATTTTTTTAGATCGCGCAGCGGCTGTCTC
>CAXHHS010001367.1:0-1530 GCA_964015645.1 uncultured bacterium | reverse complement strand
CCTATGTATATCGCTATTCATCCAAAGCGCTGCCATTGGGATTCCTGGTTTCCACTTTTTGGGCCGGGCAGGAGGGTTCTTTCCTGCTGTGGGTGTTTTTGATTTCCATAATGGGGGTTCTGATGCTTAAAACCGCCCGCGAATTTGAAACCCATGCGATGGCAGCAGTAAGCCTGGTGCAAGCGTTTTTTTTGTTGATTTTGTTAAAAGCAAGCCCGTTTCAATTGCTGCCGCAAACGCCATTAGATGGCAGCGGGTTAAATCCCTTGCTGCAAAACTTTTGGATGGTTATTCATCCCCCGATTTTATTTATTGGCTATGCTGCGGCAACATTTCCCTTTGCCCTGGCAATTGCTGCGCTGGCCCGGAGAGAATATGTCCAATTTGTTTCGAAGGCGATTCCCTGGACGCTAATTACATCACTAACGTTGGGTGCGGGAATTATCATCGGTGGCTACTGGGCTTACAAAACGCTCGGCTGGGGCGGCTACTGGGGTTGGGACCCGGTGGAAAATTCCTCCCTGGTTCCCTGGCTTACAACGCTGGCATTGCTGCATGGCTTGCTAATCCAAAAATTTAAAGGCGCGCTACCGCGAACCAATTTACTGCTGGCGATTTTCTCCTTTGTACTGGTGTTGTATGCCACGTTTTTAACCCGCAGCGGCGTGCTGGCGGATTTTTCCGTGCATTCTTTTACCGACCTGGGGATTAATGCCTACCTCATCGTTTTTATAGCGGCGTCGCTCGCTGTTGGCCTGCTAACGTTTGCCAAACGGCGCCGCGAAATCTCCCGGGTTTCACTTGATTTCTCCACAGTAAACCGCGAAAGCGTTCTGGCAGTTAGTATGATGGTTTTCGGCGCATCGGCGCTGCTGGTATTTGCCGGAACTTCTTCCCCGATTTATACCGGTTTTGTGGGCGATCCGGCACAAGTGGATATTTCCTTTTACAACGCTGTGCATTTGCCAATTGGCATTTTGATGGGACTGCTGCTAGGCGTCGCCCCGTTTATCCGCTGGAAGGCTGATGGTATGTCAAATTTGTTAAAGGAACTTTTCCCATCAATTTCTCTGACAATCGCTTCTACCGCACTGGCAATTTATTTCGGAATGTCCGCTCCCCTGATGATTGTATTTACAGCTTGCGCCGCATTTGCCCTGTGGAGCAACGTTTTTATCACCATTCAACTATGGAAATACGGCTGGCAAACCATCGGTGCGCCATTAGCGCATGTCGGCGTGGGGCTGCTGCTAATCGGGATCATCATTTCCGGCGTTTTGGAAAAAAAGGAACGGGTCCTGTTAACCAAAGATGAATCCGCGGCAGTAATGGATTATCAAATGACCTATACCGGCATGACGCCCGTTCCAAACGGGAAAGATATTATGAATATCGATGTCGCCGGCGAACAAACCATCTACAAAGCGGCGCCGCGGTTTTACAAAAGCGAGTACAACCAATCGATGATGGGAGAACCGGATGTAAACTCTACCATGCTGTATGATGTTTCTGTCTCTTATACACATCTCC
>CAXHHS010001366.1:0-1540 GCA_964015645.1 uncultured bacterium | reverse complement strand
ATACGCGCTGCACTGGAGTCTCGTGGGCTCGGAGATGTGTATAAGAGACAGGGGTTGGATATCGTGTTTACGCCAAAACTGTTTTTTACCACCAACGCCAACTACGCCCAATTTGTGAACACCGCAACATTGGAGGCGACCGACGCCAAAGACATCGGCTTCGAAATAAACGCCGCCTTTAACTACCGGTTGTTTCTCAACGAAAATTTCGTCATCCAGGTTGGCGCAAACGCCTTTTTCCCGCAGCAAGCCGGCAGTGACATCCTGGGCAGCGATAAAGCGGTAGTCACAAGCAATGTAGCGTTGCAGTTGGTGTTTTGAGAATGTATGAAAATAGTTAAAAATTCAAGAATTCCCCTCCTTACAAAGGAGGGGAAGCGCAGCGAAACGAAGTGAAGCGAAGCCGGGGTGGTTGAGTGCAGCTTCGCTGAGCAAAAAAAATTTAGATGAACAGAACCATCACTCAACCACCCCTGGTTTGCTGCGCAAACCTGTCCCTTCCTTTGTAAGGGGGGAATTTGGAAATAGAAAAAATTAATCAAAAGGATAGAGCTATGAAACAACAAAAAGTAGTCTTAAACAAATCCGCTATCCGAAATCCCAATATTGATGTTTCCGAAATCCGAAATCCGAAATCCGAAATCTATTACGCAATCAAAAGAATATTGATGTTAACCGTTTTCCTGTCCGGCCTTCTCCCCGCCCAGGAATCCAAAATCTACAAGGCGTTTAATGTGAATTCGGAATCGTGTATGAAATGCCACAACGGCACGGAATCGATGCATGCGGATGGGGATAAGGAAATCGGGATTTCCTGCGCCGGCTGTCATGGCGGCGACGGCAGCGAATTCGAGATGAAAAAAGCCCACGTGCAGCCAAAGCAAAAGGATATTTTCAAAACATCCGCTAATCCCAAATTCAGTTATTCTGCGTTGAATAACGAATCGCCGGAATTTATTCGCTTTATGAATCCCGGAGATTTTCGAGTAGCCGATCAAACCTGTGGAAAATGCCACCAGGAGATTTTCAAAAAATCGCTGACCTCCTGCATGGCGCATAGTGGAATGATCCCGCAAGCCGGAACCTACAACAACGGGATTTTCGATGCCAAGGTCGCCATCTTTGGCGAGTCTTACATGCCGGATGGCACCCCGGCGGGATTGCTTGATGAAAGCTATCAACCAACCGGTGATATTCCCAACGACAGCCGCGTGCGCAGTTTGCTGCCGTTTCCGGAGTTTGCCTCCATTCCGGCGACGGATGCCTTTCGCGTGCTAGAGCGTGGCAACAACGATGCCGGGGAACGCGGCCCGGGTACGGATTTCCACGTGGCCGGCGGTGGCATTGTCATCAATAAAACCCGCTTAAACGATCCCACACTCTGGTTTATGGGAACCAATCAAACCAGCGGCGATTATCGCAGCAGCGGCTGCACCGGCTGCCACGTGATGTACGCCAATGATCGCGATTTTGACATCAGCGGGCCGGAGATCGCCGAGTTTTATGAAAACGGCGGCAAATCCGGGCATACCGCCACTGC
>CAXHHS010001365.1:0-1543 GCA_964015645.1 uncultured bacterium | reverse complement strand
TCGCCCGGCGTCCAGCCATTCTCGATGGCGGTTGCGTATAAAAACGGTTTGAAGGTTGATCCCGGCTGTCGTTTTGCCTGGGTTGCGCGATTAAATTTGGATTCATCAAAATCCCTGCCGCCAACCATGGCTAAAATATGCCCGTTGGTATGATTCAAAGATATAAATGCAACCTGCACTTTCGACTTTTCGGCAAAGGTGGAATCGGAAACTTTATACTTTTTTTTCCAGGGTTGCAGGGCTTTGGTAACACGCTCCTGGATAACGGGTAATTGGGCTTTTATCGTGCTGTCAATTGCTGCCTGGTGCATGGTATTTAAGGTTGTAAATACGTTTAAGCCGTCTTCGTAAACGTTGATGTTTAATTCCTTTTGCATACCGTTTAGCTTTTGGCGCACATATTCGGTAAAGTAGGGAGCAAAGACGCTTCGATTCTGCCACTCGTTTGTAACGATGGGAACCTGTTTTAAACTATCGTAGGAAGTTTTCTCAAGATAATTGCAAACCATCATGTTGTGTAACACCAGGTTACGGCGATTTAATGCGCGCTCCGGGTAGCGCTTGGGGCTGTAATTCCGGGGGCCTTTCATGATGCCCACTAAAAAGGCGCCTTCATCAACGGTAAGCTCGCTAACATCTTTGCTAAAGTAATTTTTCGCAGCATTCTGAATGCCGTAAAAAGCGCCGACTGATCCTTCCCCGAAGTACGATAAATTGAGGTACATTTCGAGAATTTCTTCTTTGGAATAGGTGCGCTCAACTTGCAATGCGGTAACGATTTCTCGCAATTTTCGGGTAATGCTCTGCTCAAAACCGATTTTTTTGACATACAGGTTTCGTGCGACCTGCATCGTAATCGTGCTAAATCCTTCCCGGTAACTCATTGTCGCCAAATTGACGATAACCGGTTTTATCACGCGCTTCATGTGAATTCCCCAATGGTCGAAAAACACCCGGTCTTCCGTTGACAGCGTTGCTTGAATAACATGATCGGGAATTTTATCAAATGGAATCCAAACGCGGCTGAAGGTAAATAATTCGTGAATAACCTGGCCATCGGCAGAATAGATTTGGGTGGCTTGCGCCGGGTTTACATTTTCCAAATCCGTAAGGTCCGGTAACCCAATAATCAAGTAAATAAAGTAGGATAATCCGGCGATAAAAATAAGCGCGAGAACAGATAGAATGATCTTTCGTTTTACCTGCGGGTTTATGTTAAATTTTTTTGAAGACGAATCGGGAGAAGTAGCCTGTTCTGTAGAGGGATTGGCCTGGTCTGGCGTTTGGGTATGCTGGCTAAAATAATCTTCTGACATAAATCTTAATCACCTTTTATTTGGAAAAACCGAAAAATTAACGGCCATCAAAAACTTATAGTATTCCATGTATTAAATCAAGTTGATTTTATTCGCACAATTACTATCGGAAGGATGATTTGTTTCCTTATTTTTTCCGGAATTTAAAGAGTTTTTTTCTTTTGTTTAAAAGAAGTATAGTTGTAAATAACGCGGCATTAAGCATCAAAATGAATCCTCTACGAGGA
>CAXHHS010001364.1:0-1559 GCA_964015645.1 uncultured bacterium | reverse complement strand
GATGCAATGGAGTCTCGTGGGCTCGGAGATGTGTATAAGAGACAGAGTTAATATCTACGGCGAAGCCAAAAAAAATGGCGAGAAACTGTTTGTTATCGGAGAATGTAAAGCGCAGTTTGGACCAAAAGATGTAACGAGATTTCTCAAATTAATCGACCGTCTAAAACCCCGTTTAAACGGTACGATTTTTCCGATTGCGTTGGCTTATCATTATCATCCACACGCAGAAAAAAAACTTAAAGATCAAAATATCAAACATTTCTGGTCTTTTGATGTGTTAGAAAACTAAGCCTCCGATCCTCCGCTTCCCTGAAAGGATCGCCGTTCCCACTTTTAATCTAAATTTCTCCCCTCAGCGATTTCGTAATCACTTCTGCCTTCGAATGAACATGCAGTTTTTGATAAATATTTTTGATGTGAAAGCGCACCGTCTCTACCGAAATATTCATCCGCCCGGCGATCATTTTGTAACTGAGGCCGTCTACAAGGCCAACGACGATTTCTTTTTCCTTCGGCGTTAGGGGAGATTTGCGCTTAATTTTTTTGTCGGGGTTAAAATGGTTGATCACTTTTCGAGCAATCTGCGGGGACATAGGAGCGCCACCGGCTCGCAGCGTTTCGATACCCTGTTTAATTTCCGGTAAGCGTGTGTTTTTTAATAAATAACCGGATGCCCCGGCGCATAACGAATTGAAGATTTTCTGCGAATCGTGATAAACTGTCAGCATTACGATATCCACTTCCGGATGGCGATCTTTGATAATGCGAATACCATCGATCCCGGACATACCCGGCAAACCGATATCCATCAACACCGCATCCGGTGGAATTTGCTCCGCTAATAATTCCAAAAATTCTTCTACCGATCCCAGGGCAATTTTGCAACGGAAATCATCCTGATTGTCGAGGTATTTTTGGATCACATTGCGAATTTCTACATCGTCTTCGACTATGGCAACCGTAATCATAATGAATCAATCTAATAAATTAGCGGTAAAAAGCAACTCCATATTCATGGGGGCATAGTTAATGGTTAAATTGTTACATGACTGGATGGTTGGCTGCATGCGACTTAAGGGCCTAAACTGGCTTGCATTCTTTATTTAAGCGTTTTTCTCCAAAAATTCTTTCAGACTTTTTTGAATAAAGAATGTCCACCCTTGAACGCCGCTTTCTCTTTTAAATTCCGGGATATTTTGAGGAAAACTTTCTCGAACCTGATGTGTCAGCTTTAATGTTGTCGAATTGCTCCGTTCGGTTAATTCAAACATTACGAACGAATCTCCCGGATAACCTTCATACTTCCAATTATAGGCTATTTTTTCCAGTGGCGCCACTTCAGTTACTCTCCACAGGTGTAAAAAATTTCGATCCTCAATCTCAACATTAAATTGAGTCTCAAATCCGACTTCGGGTTTAAATTCCGGGATATTTTTAAAAAACCATTGCTGCATTTGACCAACTTCCGTTATTGCACGCCAAACTACTTCTTGTGATGTATTAAAGATTTGTTCCACGACGACCGGTCCATCGGTGTTTTTCATAATGTTCTCCTAAAA
>CAXHHS010001363.1:0-1559 GCA_964015645.1 uncultured bacterium | reverse complement strand
CTAATAAAATATCGGAGTTTTTGATCTCGAATTTTTCGCCGATTTTTGCTCGAAGCACGGAGAGTATCGCGATGATAATTGCGAAGACGATTAATGCTAAAATCAAATCTGCCATAAATGCCCCATCATTATTTAACCTTCCGGATAAAGAAATCCCATTAATTTAATAGAACGAAGCAAGTTATTTTCGTTGATTATTACAGATTATTCAAATTACTTTCTTAACCCAATCGTATAAACCAACACCAAACTCACCTTCACTCCATCCACATCACTTGCCACACCTTTGTAAGTCTCTCCCTGGGCGTAAGCCAGGTAATCATTGGGAAATCCGTCGATATTGAGGGCTGCTTTTTCGCTGTCGTCATCGTTCAGGATAGCCGCTTCCCCGCCGGTGTAAACGGGAAAGGTTACTTTACCCATCACCAACAGCCGTTTTTGGAAATAGCCAACTGCAAAGCCGAGGTCCAGCGAAGTGGCTGAATCGCTGGTATACAAACCGCTCAGGGTTTGATTATCCGGCACACCCACGGGGCGGTTAAAGGTGCTGTTAATTTCGGTTTTACGTAAAAAGTAAAATGAGGCAACACCGTTTAGCAGCCAGTTTTTAAAAGGCAACCCAAATTCCAGATCCGCAAACAGGCTTCTCATCTTCAATTCTAATCGCCGCGACTGGCTATCGGCAAACCGGGCAAAGTCGTTTTCCGAAAAATTTTGAAACCCCAATATTAACCCGCCATTCCACTTACCGATATAGCGGTACCCCACCTCCGGCCGCACTCCCAAAGACCACCCAAATCCCTGCAATCCCCTGCCTACCTGGAACCCGTTTACGAAATTGTAAGTTTCCGTAAACTGATCAAGGTCTTGAGAATTATTGTTCATCCCGCTAAAACCAATCCCTACCGTAAGATAGTGCTGTGCATGTAAGGTAAAAAAGCAGCCGCATACTACGCATACTAAAAGTAATAAATAAACATACCTCATTCGCCATTTCCCCCATCATTAATTTCTGTTGAATTGAATTGGAGTAAGGTACGAAAATCAACTTATATTTGCAATTCGCAAATTGTAGCTGCCTGCAACATATTTTTTCTGGAAAGCAACTTTTTTGTGCAATCGTCGAATTTTATCGAACCAATTGCAAAAAAATGTTTTTTTATTATATTGAGGGACTGGGAGGATAAATGGCTTTATACCGAAACAGTGTAAACAAAAAGGAAAAAAGAGATGAGACCCATGTTGTTAACGCTTATTCTGGCAATTTTTGTATTGATGGTATTACATGCCGCTGATGAACCGGGAAACCCGTTTTACAGCGAATATGACACTCCCTATCAAACCCCGCCTTTTGAAAAGATTTTACCGGGACACTATTTACCTGCTTTTAAAGAAGGCATCGAACAAGAGCGTAAGGAATACGAAAAAATCGCCAATAACCCTGATGCCCCGACCTTCGAAAATACCATTGAAGCAATGGAGCACACCGGGGCATTGTTGACAAAAGTCTCAAGCGTATTCTACCTGTCTCTTATACACATCTGACGCTGCCGACGAGC
>CAXHHS010001362.1:0-1567 GCA_964015645.1 uncultured bacterium | reverse complement strand
GTTTAATGCCCTTCGGGAGAGGCCGATCATCTCGGCTGCTTGCCGTTGATTGCCATCGGTACGCCGCAGCGCTTCATCAATGAGCTTTTGCTCAAGTTCCTTTAGAGTGGGCAGTTTTTCAGGAAAGGCTAGCTCTTTAACAGCCCTTTCACCATCATGCAAATCGTCTAAAGAAACTTCGGTTTGATCTAAAAATTCCGGGATAATCTTTTCTCTAAAAGTATCCAGCGACAACCGGGCGGATGTTTTGCGGCGGCTGAGAGCGTCAAATACCATCGATTCTAATTCGCGGATATTACCGGGGAAAGAATAGTTTCGCAGCAGCGTCAGCAGTTCTTTGGGAACTTTTGGTTTCTTTTTATCCAGGGATTGGGCTGCTTTTTGGAAGAAATGTTCAACTAACATCGAAATATCATCCATACGGTCGCGGAGGGGCGGCACATTGATGTGATAAGTGCGAAGCCGGTAATAGAGGTCTTTGCGAAACTCCCCGGATTTTTGCCGGGATTCCAAATCGGCATTGGTGGCCACTACAATTCGGGCATTGCAGGATTTAGGGGTATCGGAACCAATGGGATAATACTGGCTTTTATCCTGAACGAGTCGCAAAAGTTTGACCTGGGTTTCCTGTTTCAGATCCCCGATTTCATCTAAAAAAATGGTTCCGCCGGCAGCCTTTTCAACCAATCCTTTTCGGTCCCGGTCCGCACCGGTATATGCGCCTCTTTTGTGGCCAAACAGGGTATCGGAAAACAAGTGGTCATCCAATCCGGCAACGTTGACCACCACAAATTCGCCTTTACGCCTGCTGAGTTTGTGAACCGCTTCCGCGATTAATTCTTTACCGACGCCCGTTTCACCGGTGATTAAAACCGGCAGGGAGGTTGTGCTGATCGCTTCGATATATTGAAAAATAGCCTGCATGTTCTCGTTTTGAGTGACGATTTCGGAAAACATCTCGGGATGCTTTAACTCATCGGAGAGGAGATATTTCTTGAGTAAAACATTCTCATTTTTCATCTCTCGGAATTCAACCGCACGCTTAAGTGTGGTCACCAGGCGAGTGTTATCCAACGGTTTCAGGATATAATCAAATGCGCCCGTTTGCATACAATTGACAGCGGTTTCCAACTCGTTTATCGCGGTTAGCATAATCACGGTCAAATCGGGATATTCTTGATGGATTTGTTCCAAAAGTTCCATACCGGAGATATGCGGCATAATGATGTCCAAAACCACCAAGGAATATTCACTTTCGGCCAGCATTTGCATCACCTTGCGACTGTCGGAACACTCCACCACGTTGTTAATTCCTTTGGCATTTAAGGCAATTGTTGCGCTCATCAAAAACTGCTCTTCGTCATCGACCATTAATATTGGCTGTGATGGGTAGATTTCCTGATCCATAAAATCCCTCTCTAATTTCATCTGAAATTTATATTATAACCGAATCCTTTTTGCCATCTTTACTCACTGGTAGTTTAACAGTAGCGGTAGTGCCTTTTCCCGGTTTGGATTCGAAGGCTAATTCTCCGTTGTGATCCTTTATAATATTATACCTGTCTCT
>CAXHHS010001361.1:0-1568 GCA_964015645.1 uncultured bacterium | reverse complement strand
GCCACCTTGTTGCTTTGCCTTGTGAGCGGACTGGTTTTCCACCTTTTTTCTTTGAAAAACCGCAGCGAATCATTCAATACAATCGACTATTTTCCGGGCAATACGAAATCCGCTGTTTCCGCTTTGGCTTTTTTGATCGGTGGAATGGCAATCTCCATTTTTGCCTTTATTTATGTTTTCAACTGGTCGGAATTTTTCATTGTGCTGGTAACATTGCCTTTATTGTATTTGCGACAAAAATACCAATCGGAAGGCCTGGGGATGGGATTGATTTTAGCGCTGGTGGTTTTGCATTTAACCTGCTGGTTTCATTTTCATTCGAATGAGTTTTTCCGATCTTATGCCGATATTGTTTATTTCTTCCCGTTTGTTTTACTTTCCGGCGGCGCAATTCAATGGTCCTACATCCGGTCGCGCGATTATAAACTCACAGCCATCGGTGTTTATTTATTATTTATCCACATTGCACTCGCGGCTTATTGGATATTGAAACCGGTTTCCTCCTTTTTACCGGGCGTTATTTGGCTCCTGCTTTCATTGGCAGCGTTGGAAATCGCTCAATTGCTGCGCCGTAAATATGGCGCTGAAATTTCCCGACATGGTAAAGCGGATCGTTACTTGCTCCAAATTGGTTATTTATTGATTATCGCTTTTTTGCTCCGTCATACATTCGTGCATATGCAAATGGAGCAATATTTTAGCATCTTCAAAATTCGCTTTTTGATAGCGTTATTTGCCATCGGCGCCTTTTCTTATTGGGCAATGCAAAAGAAGCCAGCGGAGGGGGAGGAATACTTAAGCTGGAAATACCTCCATCCGTTATTTATCGAACTCATTTTCCTTTTTTCGATTTTTACCATCCGCCTGGAAGTCGATGCCTTTTGGCAGCCGTTTACCTGGATTTTGTTAGCGTTTGGCTGCCTGGCAGCCGGAAATCAATTTGCCGGTTTATCTCGTTTGAAACTTTATTCTTTCCTCTTTAACCTGGGGGCAGCTTTTCATACTGCATATTTAGCCAGCGTTTATATAACGCCGGCGACGGAGTGGCTGGATCAAGCCTGGGTTTCCGGGTTGTTTTCCATTGTATTGCAATTTGGCTATGTATATTATTTCTACCGCTTTGGAAAATTGGATAACGTCCAATTGCCACCAGCGTTAATATTGTTCAAATCTTTTATCGCAACGATTGGTAAAAATCGCATTAAGTGGCTTATTTACCCGCTCATTTTTTGTGTAGCGATCTTCCTCTATTGCGCTTTTGATAAATCGGTACTCACCTTTTTGTGGGTGATGGCCTGTTTTATCGTTTTTATTTTAAGCGTTATTTTAAAAGAATCGCATTTGCGTTATGTGGCGTTGAGTGGATTGGCACTGGCTATTCTTCGCTTATTCTTTTACGACCTTGCGAAGGCCGGAACGCTAACACGGGCATTGGTATTTTTAGGCGTCGGCGCGGTTATGCTGGTAATGAATTGGTTGTATGGAAAGTATAAAGAAAGATTTCTTGGGTAAAACTTCATAGGCCGGATACATCTTCGGTTTCCGGCCTCATTTATTAAAGTTTATTC
>CAXHHS010001360.1:0-1568 GCA_964015645.1 uncultured bacterium | reverse complement strand
ACACCAAGAAGCTCGTCGGCAGCGTCAGATGTGTATAAGAGACAGCGTTTACGGCTCTGGCGGATTTAGAAACAATCATCTTTGTGCCGGATTATGCACCACGAGCAAAAGTTGCCCAATTGCTTTTATATGGCGCAACAGTGTTAAAAGTTAAGGGCAGTTACGACGACGCCTTTGATCTTTGCTATCAAGCGGCAGAAAAGTGGGGCTGGTACAATCGCAGCACGGCGATAAACCCTTACCTGGGAGAAGGCAAAAAAACCGCCGGGCTGGACATTTGCGAACAATTAACTTGGCAAGTACCGGATTATGTATTTGTCGCCGTTGGCGATGCCTGCATTTTCCAGGGAATTTGGAAAGGATTTAAAGATTTTTATCAAATCGGGTTGATTGATCGGTTGCCGAAAATGATCGGCGTGCAAGGCGAAAACAGCGCGCCGCTGGTACATGCCTGGGAAAGCGGTGCATCCCAATGCCAGCCGCAAACGGCGGAGACGATTGCCGATAGCATCTGCGTCGGCATTCCGCGCGATCAAATTAAGGCACTAAAAGCAGTACGCGAATCCGGCGGGCGATTTGTTGCTGTTTCCGATGGAGAAATTTTAGATGCAATTTCCACTTTAGCAAAAAAAGTCGGTGTTTTGGCCGAGCCTGCCGGTGCCGCAGGAATGGCAGGCTTGAAAAAAATGGTTGAAAAAGGCATCTGTGGAAGCCAGGATTCGGCCGTTGTGGTTGTTACGGGACATGGATTGAAGGACATTGATGGTGTCTTGAAATCAGTGGATCGTGAGGCGGTGCTAATCGAAAATAGCCTTGATCATGTAAGACAGTTGTTGAAGCAGTAGGTGGAGATCGCTTCGCTAATCTTCACTGTATTTTGCATTGCGGAGACCGCTTCGCTTAATTCCACTACGATCAGACAGAAAGTATGTGTGCCATAAATAAGGTCGTTACAGAGATAAGCGAAGCGATCTCCCACGCCAAAATAAACGAGAGAGGAGAAACCCATGCGCTCTCGCTACAAAATCGATCCTAACTTCAACACCTACTTTGTAACCTCAACTACAATCGATTGGGTTCCTCTCATTCTCAACAACGATATGTTTCTTATCATCTTAGGCAGCTTTAAATTTTGCCAGGAAAATAAAGGGTTGAGTATTTATGCTTATGTTATTATGCCGAATCATTTTCACGCCATTATCAGTATGGATGATCCCAATAAAATTTCCGATGTAATGCGCGATTTAAAAAGGTATACTTCGCAAGAGATCACAGATTATATCAAGGATAACCTTTCAAACAGAAATTTATTTTGGTTAAAACCGTTTTTTGGAAAAAAAGTAAATAATGTCTGGCAGGAGGGTTATCATCCGGTGCTGTTGAAATCGCGGAAGTGGTTTGTAGAAAAACTGGAATATATTCATAGTAATCCGGTTGAAAAGGGTTTTGTAGAAAGGCCGGAACATTGGAAATATTCCACTGCGAGAAATTATCTTTTGGAAGATCATTCTTTGTTTAAGGTGGATTCTATTTTTATTTAATCAGAGTGCTGTGTGGAGACCGCTTCG
>CAXHHS010001359.1:0-1579 GCA_964015645.1 uncultured bacterium | reverse complement strand
TTTGGCTCTATTGCAGATTTGATTTAGGATTTTGAAATAAGCATTTGACATAATTATGAAACCGCTTTAAATTGATGCGTTTTTTGATAGAAACCAAATGTAACGATAGATTTTTAGAAAGGATTAAATAGCGAATGGCACATCATAAGTCAACGATTAAACGAATTCAAATTTCCAAAAAGCAGAACGAACGAAATCGCAATTATAAATCTCGGATGAAAACAGCCCTGAAAGCGGTTTTACAAGCGGAAACGAAAGATGATGCGACAGCGGCTTTGAAAAGCGCATATTCGGTTGTGGCTAAATTAGTATCAAAAGGAATTATTCGAAAGAATACCGCAGCAAATAAAAAATCGCGATTGACGCGGCATGTCAATGCGATGAGCTAAAAATTTCCTTCCTCAACCCAAAAAGAAACCGCACGCTTTTGAGTTCCCTCCTTACGTGCGGTTTCTTTTTTTATATTTGAGCAAACTGCTCTTCGGTTGGTTCCGCTCAACAATACCAGGGTTCATTTAAATATGGAATCTCCGCTCGCGAACGGCGGTTTCGGCTGCCAGGAAATTCCTGTGATTCTCCCAACATTTCGTTTACCAATCCCCAAACATTTTTAAAGATTTTTAACCGGCCATCCAAATCCGTATTTTCAGTCGAAACAAGGCTGGTTACCCGCCGGTAAAGTTCCTCGACCAATGGGTTTTGATTTTGCCAGTCGTAGGTTAGCAATTCTGCGTTAAATTCGCCGATAAACGGTTGAATTTCCTTCAGCTCAAGCAGCCGGGAGCCGTGTGGAATTAACAACCGGATGGCTAATTGAATTGGCGAGACATTTTCTACCAGGTTTAATTCCGCTAATGTGTTTAGCAAATCACGATAGTTTTTTAGCGTTGTCCAGGGCGTAAAAGTCACAAATGTTGGATTTAACGCCAGGCCGGCATCGTCGAGTAATTTAACCGCGGTAAAAAAATCTTCGCGGGTATGGCCTTTATCGAAAATTCGCAGCACCGCATCATCGATTGACTCCACTGCACTGGTAATGAGAATACAACCGCTATCTCGCAGTGCCGGTAAATGCAGCCGGTATTTTAGCAGGTGTTCGATTTTGATGGTGACATCATAGGTTATCCCCGGGAATTCTGCTTGCATTGCGGTTACAATCGGAAGCACGTGGCCGGGGCCGTTAAAAAAATCCGGGTCACCAAAGGTGATGTGCTCCGCACCCGCGGCAACTTGCTGCCGGATATCGGCTAACACCACCGCTTTTTGCACCACCCGAAAGCGGCCATTGTAAACCGGCACCACCGGGCAGTGGCGGCAATGATATTTGCAGCCGCGGGTTGCTTCGGTATACCCGACGGGCTTTGATGTTTTTCTGCCATTGAACAACTGCGCGTATTCGGCTAATGGCGGAAGGCCATCGCGTTCCGGCGTGATAAATTGCTGGCGATCCAGGGAAATTAACGGCTCCGGCTGAGGTTGAACCGCGCCGTCAGCGGCTAAATTCCGCTGTTTTTTTGATTCGGTTTGTAAGCGTTTGCGGAGGTCGGCCAATCCTTGCTCGAACTCGCCGCCTAAAATC
>CAXHHS010001358.1:0-1581 GCA_964015645.1 uncultured bacterium | reverse complement strand
CTATAAAAATAGTCGATTTATCCACCGAAGGCCCATTTGCTTACGACTATTCCGAAAAGGAACGGCGAGAAATGCTCCTGCAAATGATAACCGAAGAAAATGAAACGCCGTTTACACTTTCAGGAAAAGGGCCATTACAGTGGATAAGGTTGTTTAAACTGAATGATATTGAACAGGTCATTTTTTTCAGTATGCACCACATTATTTCCGATGGGTGGTCTTTTGGCGTTTTCTTCCGAGAATTGTCCGTTTTATATGAATCGTTTATGGCCGGTAAATCTTCACCGTTGCCGAAATTGCCGGTTCAATTTGCTGATTTTGCCGCCTGTGAACGCCAGCGCCTTACCGGCC
Source organism: uncultured bacterium (assembly GCA_964015645.1). Classification (GTDB taxonomy): domain Bacteria; phylum Calditrichota; class Calditrichia; order RBG-13-44-9; family J075; genus CAXHHS01. The sequence continues at coordinate 1,230 of CAXHHS010001358.1, read as the reverse complement.
CCTCCCTGGAGGAAAAACTTACATTTTGGGAAAGCAAGCTCGGCGGTAATCTCCCGGTATTAGAATTACCTGTAGATCGCCCGCGGCCGCCAATCCAAACGTACAACGGCGCGAGCCATATTTTTGAACTGCCGGAATCATTATCAAACAATTTACAAGCATTAAGCCGCAAAGAAGGTTGTACGCTTTTTATGACGCTTCTGGCGGCTTTCAAAACCCTTTTGCACCGATATTCCATGCAGGAGGATATTATTGTTGGTACGCCCTATGCAAATCGCGATCTCTCGGAAACAGAAAACCTAATCGGCTGCTTTGTGAACACCCTGGTTTTGCGCAGCGACCTATCCGGTAATCCCACCTTTCGCGAGATGTTAGAGCGAGTAAAAGATACATCCGCCAGCGTTTATACCAATGCCGATGTGCCAATCGATATCCTGGTAAACCGGTTGCAGCCGGAACGCGACTTAAGCCGCAATCCGCTGTACCAGGTAATGTTCCAGACCATTCCGGCAGGCACTCCGGAATTGGCAGGATTAATCGCAACGCCCTTCGAAATTGAACATCATAAAACCCAGCTTGATTTAACCATGCAGATTTGGGATGCTTCGGCTTCGCTCAGCAAAACAGGTAAAATTGGCGGCAAAATATTCTACAATACCGACCTGTTTGACGCCGAGACCAGTACCCGAATGGCCGGGCATTTTCAGATTCTATTAGAAAATATTGTCGCTGATCCCGATCAGTCACTGGCGACATTGGGAATAATGACCATTGCGGAGAAGAAACAACTCTTAGTCGACTGGAACGCCACCAAACAGGAATATCCGCATGATCGCTGCATTCATCAATTATTTGAGAATCAGGCCGAGCTTACCCCGGGTAAAATTGCTGCGGTATTTCAAGATCAACAATTGACCTACCGGGAACTGAATGCCCGGGCGAACCAATTGGCGAATTACTTGAAAAAGAACGGCGTGGGAAAAAACGAAACATTCGTCGGTATTTGCGTAGACCGCTCGCTGGATATGCTTGTTGGCTTGCTGGGTATTATGAAAGCCGGCGGCACTTACGTGCCCTTAGACCCGGCATTTCCCGGTGATCGCCTGGCTTTTATGATGGAGGACGCCAAAACATCGGTTCTTCTAACGGAAACCAAAGTGATGGAGCGTTTGCAGATAGCAAATGCCCCGATCGCTCCTAAAAAAACCGGGTTACAGATTAAAGATTCAA
>CAXHHS010001357.1:0-1586 GCA_964015645.1 uncultured bacterium | reverse complement strand
CTACACCAAGAAGCTCGTCGGCAGCGTCAGATGTGTATAAGAGACAGGCGCTTATGTCTGCCCCTCCAAACTGGAATTCGGGCCGCTGCTAAGACGAAATTTAACGATGATCGAAAAAGAAGGATAACATTTTGAAATTTCTACGAACGATCCTTGATAAACAACATAAGCTTTTCGCCAAGGGAGGAAAACTAGAAAAGCTTTATCCATTGTTCGAAGCCGGGGATACCTTCATGTTTACTCCCGGCACTACTACTCGCGGCGCGCCGCATGTCCGCGATGCCATGGATTTAAAACGCATGATGATTATGGTCGTCATCGCATTGATACCGGCGATTTTTATGGCATTCTACAATACCGGTTTGCAAGCGAATCTTGCCCTGGCGCAAAACGGTGCATCGGCGGCAGAAGGCTGGCGCGGGGCAATTTTAACAGCATTAGGCGTTGGTGTCGACCCCAATAGTTTAATCGCAAATATGATTCATGGTGGGCTGTATTTTATACCATTATATTTGATCACGATTGCCGCTGGCGGTGCCTGGGAAGCGATTTTCGCCGTGGTGCGAAAACATCCGATTAGCGAAGGTTTTTTAGTCACCAGTATGTTGTTTCCCTTAACGCTGCCGCCGGATCTCCCCTTTTGGCAAGCCGCTATCGGCATTTCTTTTGGGGTGGTGATTGGCAAGGAAGTTTTTGGCGGCGTGGGAATGAATATCCTTAACCCGGCGTTGACAGGGCGCGCGTTTCTTTACTTTGCTTATCCCGGCCAAATTTCTGGCGATAAGGTGTGGGTAGCAGTCGATGGTTACAGCCGGGCAACGCCATTAGCAGAGTTTGCTGATCCGACATTGCAAGTTTCGGTAACGATACAAGATGCCTTTTGGGGCCTTATTCCCGGCTCCATGGGAGAAACATCGGTGCTAGCATGTTTAATCGGCGCCGCAATTCTAATTGCCAGCAAAGTCGGTTCCTGGCGCATCATGCTTGGCTGTGTGGTGGGCTTAATTGCAACGGTGTTTATGTTTAACGCTGTTGGCAGTGGCACTAACCCGATGTTCCAGGTTGACCCGGTTTGGCATTTGATTACCGGCGGCTTTGCCTTTGGAACTGTTTACATGGCGACCGACCCGGTTAGCGCAGCGCAAACCCGGCCCGGGCAATACTGGTACGGCATTCTAATCGGGTTTTTGACCGTAACCATCCGGGTGATTAATCCCGGTTATCCGGAAGGCATTATGCTGGCAATTTTATTCGGAAACGTATTTGCGCCGGCAATTGATAAAATATTTGTAAATCGAAATATTAAAAGGAGGCAATTGCGCTATGAACAAGGATAGTGTGAGTAGAACATTAATGATCGCCCTGGGCGTTTGCCTGGTGTGTTCTCTGCTCGTCTCCACCGCAGCGGTAACACTGGCATCGCGCCAGGCGGAAAATAAGCGGCTGGATAAAATCAAAAATATTTTGGCTGCCGGCGATTTGATGAAAGAAAACGCCGATATCGGGAAAATATATGAAGAAAAAGTGGAAGCGATAATTGTGGATCTCAACAGCGGCAATATTCTCCCGGAAGATCAATATAATGA
>CAXHHS010001356.1:0-1592 GCA_964015645.1 uncultured bacterium | reverse complement strand
ATGACATAATTTAACATAAACAAAATTGGGTACTTTATTTTTTTCTAAATCCCTAGCTGCAAGGAAGACATGTAATGGAAGATTCATACTACGTATATTCACTAAAAGACCCGCGAAGTGCTAATGCACGTCCATTCTATATTGGCAAAGGTACTGGAACACGTGCATGGGATCATGAAACTAATATAGATAAAACCAAAAAAGGCAAGCGAATTGAAGAGATTAAAAAAGATGGTTTTGATGTAATAGTATCTGTTTTGGCCGATGGCCTTTCGGAAATACAAGCACTTAAGTTGGAAGCTGAGCTAATTTCAGCATTTGGCACGGAAGATTCCGGTGGTTTTTTAACTAATTCAATTTTACCTTCAGGCAACCAGTCAAAACCACGAAAAGAGCTTATTATTCCATTCGGCTTAAGAGAGAAGGCTCAATTAGGGTTGCAACTTTTAAAAGAGGCAACTCTTGAACTCGCAAAGGCGAATCCTAAAGGTATACAGAACTCTGATGCAGTTAAGGCTTTTAATCTTCAAAGTGATTATATGGGTGGCTCAAAAGACTATCTCACATGGAGTGTTATAGGAATACTAATGAGGGAAGGTAGGCTAAAAAGAATAGATGGTTCTAGAAAGCATGTTTCGCAGGTCAAATAGACGGTTAAAAAGGTCATGATTTTTTCACAACGAAATTGAGTTATAACTTAAAACAATTAGCACATTCTGATTTAGAATTATCCCGCTGGCTCGAAAGAGCTGAGGCACACAGCAATGCAAAATTTGCTGAGGCCAGGGCAGTTGAAGTTGCTCAACGAGCTGGATTACCAATCGATCGAGTTTACCAGTTTAATGTATCGCCGGATTGGATAGGATATTTAGTCGAGATATGAGTGAAATAATTGATTTGAGCCAGGAAATCTTCGCGGGCATGCCCGTTTTTCAAGGTCTTCCGGAAGTAAAGATGACCGTTCATGCCTCGCACGAACAATGGGACGGTATTACCGATAGCGATGTCGTTTCGCCCGGTGTACACCGGCTGGAATTAGGCGAACATACCGGCACCCATGTCGATGCCATCAATCACATGGCGCGTCAACACCGGGGGCAGTCCATCGATACAATGCCGCTGACAATGTTTTATACGGAAGGCATCTGTTTAGATCTCTCTCACAAAAGCCTGCGCGATTTGATTGAAGTAGGCGATTTAAAACACGCATTCTCTGACTCAGATATTGAAATAAAACAAGGAGATACAGTTTTATTGTATACGGATCATTATCGCCGTACATTTGGTACAGACGATTGGCCCAATGGCCCTGGCGTTACTGCCGAGGCTGCACGATGGTTGGGTCAGCAAGGGATCGCAGCGTTTGGCGTCGAAACGATGTCGCCGGGTGTGGTTGATGTTTCCAATAAGGAAGTTCATCGTATTTGTGGAGAGTTAGGTTTTACGCATTATGAGAATATGGTCAACTTGCATAAGCTAATCGGCCGGGGGCGTTTTCGATTTATTGCCCTGCCGCTCAAAATTCGTGGAGGAACCGGCTCACCGGTGCGGGCAGTTGCTATTTTTGAAGAATAACGTACAAAGTTGCGGAA
>CAXHHS010001355.1:0-1599 GCA_964015645.1 uncultured bacterium | reverse complement strand
ATATCGAATATCATCAAATCGAATGCCACCTACCCAGGCAAGCAATGGCGCGCCAATAATCAAGATGAATAGAAAACTCAGCGGCAGCATCAACTTAAAAATCAAAAGCACCGGTAAAATGGCTAAAAATGTCATGGAGATCGATGTTATCAAATATCGATTTAGATTTAAAGAAACCAGCGAATTTAGTTTGATCATCATATAAATAAGGTTAGCGATTTGATTGGCGATAAGCGCAATCGCCACTCCTTGCAATCCAGTATAGAGGTGAAGGAAATAAATGGCAATTAAAAAAACGACCAGCCCGGCGGACAATGCGCGGGTGTAAGTTTTTTCATACCCCAGCCCAACTAGGGAATATGCCAATGCCGAATTTATGATCGTCACAACAAAATAACCGGCTAAAATTTGAAATAGTGGAACGGCTTCCAAATACTTTTCGCTGAAAATAAGCGTGATCAAAAACTCTGCGCTTACAATCGCCAGCAGACTAATAACAAGGCCACAGAAGATGACCATCTTCAACACGCGGCGAATCATTTCCGGTGATCTTTCCGGTGAATACTGATTCGTGCGACTGATAACCGGAAAAAAAACAGTATAAAAAACACGGTCAAAAATTAACAGCAGTGCCGTTGTGCGGAAAGCCGCGCTGAAAATACCGGCGTCGGTTGTTGTGGCAAACCAGCCGAGATAAATCAGCGGAAATTGCACCACCACCTGGGAAATAAGGGATGCAACGCCCAGCGGAAAGGCGGTTTTCCAAAGCTGAAACAGTTTTGCGTTCTTCAAGTGAAATCGGATATTGTATTTTCTGCGCCGAAAGATAATCAACAGCCAAACTGCATTTGCCACACCACCGGCAACCCAACTCCAGGCGGTCATCATCGTATCCTGCGATGTTTGCACAAACAGCAACACAAACAGCAAGTAAAATAGCATTCCCCAAAAACGGCCCAGTGCCATGGTACCCATTTCCTGACGGCCTTGAAAAAACCAGTCGGGCATTAATGCTGTCGGAAATAAAAACAGGAGATAAATGAGCGTTACACCACTGATTTCCGGTGAAGTTACAAATAGAAAAATGACCGCCGCAGTAACAATATAAGCAGCAGCGGATAGCAAAAATCGCGTTACTAAAATTCGACCGGTTAAAAATGCAATGTCTTCCGAGCCGCTAGAAACCGCCCTGGTTCCGATTAACCCCAATCCACTATTGCCAATGAGCAGTGTATAGTTCAGCACCGCGACACCAATGTTGATGATGCCGAATTCCGGTTTTCCCAACATCCTTGCCAGGTAAGCAACGGCTAAAAAACCGAGCAGCCGGCTGGTAGCATCTCCTGCAAAAATATAAAGAACATTTTGAGAGTGTTTTTTAATGGCCATCTGTTAGAATCTGCTCCAGTTCCACTAACGTGTCAAATTTGTGAATATGGTCGCCGTGCAATTCCTGAAGGCAGCCTTTATTAGGAATGATAATACGCTTTTGATAACTCAACGCTAAAATTGCACCGCCGGAGGCAATAATATCACGATAATTAAAAACGGCAGCATCCACGGCATTAAAAAACAGTGGCACATCGACATCCGGAATAT
>CAXHHS010001354.1:0-1603 GCA_964015645.1 uncultured bacterium | reverse complement strand
ATATTTTGCACCTCAGCTTCAGTGGATCGCGGATCTATCAAGGCGGATTTCACAATGGGAATTCGTTTGCCAATTTCTCGCCGTAACATACTTTCGAACGCTTGCCCATTGGTGCGGTCGGTAATTGCGACCACCATTACGCTATCGAGCTGTTCTGCTGCCAGCGGGAAAACTTTTTTAGTGTCACGAACCAGCGTCATTGCCGAATTGGCCATGTTCTCGGCAGCCTGCCGGTGCTGAGAATTTGCGAGAACGGATTCAACTTTCTCCAGGTCGATTTCGGGAGCGCGGTTTAACCCGATTTCCACTTTCGCCTGCAAAATTCGCCGCACGGATTCATCGATTCTCGCCAGGGAAATGCGGCCTTCTTTAACGGCATCGACAATAAAATTAAACGCTGCTTCAAAATTCGGCGACATCAATAAAAAATCAACACCGGCATTAATCGCCAACACCGCTGCCTCGCCGGACCAATAGTGGTTGGTAATGCCGCCCATGCCCATAGCGTCGCTAATTACCAGGCCGTTAAATCCCATTTCTTTCCGCAGTACGGTTTCGATAAAGTAAGGATCCAGCGTCGCAGGGCGGCCTTTCATTTGGGAAAATGCGCTGTAGGTAATGTGAGCGATCATTGCAAATTTTACCCCGGCGTCTACAGCGGCTTTAAAGGGAACCAGCTCGACCGCTTTAATCCGTTCTGCCGGGGCGGTAATGGTGGGAAGGCCAAGATGTGAATCCACATTAGTATCGCCGTGGCCGGGAAAGTGTTTGGCAGTGGCAAAAACACCGTTTTCCTGCATGCCGCGAATGTAAGCTGTCCCAAGTTTTGCTACCAATTGAGGATCTTCGCCAAAGGAGCGGGTGTTGATAATGATATTATCGGGATTATTGTTAACATCCAGCACCGGCGCATACCCAACATGGATTCCCAGCGCACGTGCTTCTTCGGCAATAATTTTGCCCATCCGGTACGCATCGTCTTCCGAATTTGCAGCACCAAGCGCCATATTTTGCAGAAACATAGTGCCTTCTTTGATGCGCATGGGCAATCCCCATTCGATATCCGCCATTATGAAGAGCGGAATTTGCGCTTTGTTTTGCAAGCGCTGAACGGTTCGGGCAACACCGTAGGCTTCGCCGTTTCTGCCAATAAAATTCACTCCGCCGAGATGGTATTTTTCTACGCGATTTAGTAACCGGTTAAATTCCCAATTATCATGATTGTAAAATTGTGGGGTATAGGCGACGACCATCATTTGGCCCACTTTCTGCTCGATGGTCATCGATTTCAGCAACTTGTCAACAGAGCGGATTTTTTTGCCGCCGCGCGACCCGGCACAGGATATAAACAGGAGAAAAACCATCAGACCAAAAAAGAGGCGCTTAGTGAATGTATATCGATTCCGCCACTTTGATATTGATAGCTTAATATGATCGTTACGGAGATTAGCGATAGCGGTCTCCGTAACATGGTGCTCAAAAAATCGTAACAATCTTAGTTTCATCTCGGTCTTTTATTCCTCAAAAGTAACTTGTTTTAGTTTATGTTGAAAAGATTCGCTGACAGGTTCCCCGGCATTATGAAACGCATGCAAAAGTGCAG
>CAXHHS010001353.1:0-1607 GCA_964015645.1 uncultured bacterium | reverse complement strand
AGAGGTGTATAAGAGACAGATAATACACGACAAAAAATGGTTAGCCTGCGAAATAAACGAAAAGTGCGAAAAAATAATGTTTTTTATAAAAATTTCGTTTATTTCGTATGTTACGTAGGAATTTTTTAAGTTTTGTCGTTTAGCATGAAACTGGCCAAAAAACACCAACTTTACGCGGGGAAGTTGTATTGTATCAAATCCTGCCAAGATACTTTTATTTTCCAAACCGGTTTATTCACTTATATTTGCTGATTTTTCTTATACCGCTCTATTCCCAGGAATCGAATATTCCATTAGATGCCTGGAAAGAATCCGGCGAACCGTTTATCAGAAATTATACTTCCAGGGAATATGGCGCAGATTTCCAAAATTGGGGAATCGCCCGCGATAAACAAGGTATTATGTACTTTGCGAATAACCATGGGTTACTGGAATATGACGGTGTAAGCTGGCGCCTGCATTCCATTGGCCCCTACAGCGCTATTCGATCAATCGCAGCGGGAGAGGATGATAAAATTTATGCCGGCTTTGAAACGGAATTCGGTTATTTTGAACCGGATTCTATTGGCAATTTGCAATTTACCTCTCTTACCCCGCTTGTCGATAAAAAATACGGCGAATATTATGATTTTTGGTTTACGCTCACCGTTCAGGGTACGGTTTATTTTATGTCGGGACAATTGCTCTTTCGCTGGGCAAATCGCCAATTGACAGTCATAAAACCGCAGGGAGAATTGGTGCATGCGTTTATTGTTGATAACAAACTATATTTCCAGCAGTTGAGATTCGGGCTAACGCAGCTCATTGGCGATTCTCTGCATCGCGTGCCTTCATGGAATTCTTTTAATGGGCAAAACGGCCCTTTTTTGATGCATCCCCATAACAACAGTTCGATTTTAATTGGCACCTATCATAAGGGGTTTTATTTATACGATCATGCAACGCTACAACCGTTTCCGACACTTTCCGATAGCTATCTAAAGCGAAATCGCATATATACTTCCGCCGCATTGGAGAATGGACTTATCGCAGTTGGGACGCAATTTGGCGGCCTGGCAATCATTGATCGCCAGGGGAATTTATATAAGGTGATTGACAAAACAGCCGGTTTGCAGGATAATTCTGTGTGGTATGTATACCCGGATAACCAGGGCGGCCTGTGGCTGGCGTTAAACAAAGGGATTTCCCGCGTTGAGTTTCCGTCACCGCTTTCAAAATTTTCCGGCAATAGCGGTTTAGGTGGTGTTATTGAAAACGTTCATCGCCACCGGGGAACCATATATGCCGCCACCAGCGAAGGAGTCCGCTACCTGGATTATGATGATTATGAAAAAAAGGCGCCTGCGAACCATCCCGAAATTTCCGGGAATGGCTACAAGGGGCGGCGGCCGGTATTTAAGACGGTTTCCGGGTTAAACTTTTATTCATTTTGTTTTCTATCATCCGGAAACAACCTGCTTGCGGGAACCGCGCAAGGTGTATTTCAAATCAAAGGAAATCAATGGGAGCAAATTTTAGAAGGATTTACCGGCGGCTGGCAGAGTTCGTTTGCGCTGCGGCAATCTCAAATAGATACAAACCGAATTTACATTGCCTCTCGAAAAGGC
>CAXHHS010001352.1:0-1612 GCA_964015645.1 uncultured bacterium | reverse complement strand
CACTTACCAGCCGCCCACGGCACGGCGCGCACAGACACTTGCCGAAGCCGCAATCATTACCACAAATACCAGCGGGCTACCGATTCATCAAATTAGCGAAGGCCGTTCGGATGCTTTCAAAAAGCGATTTTTTGGAACCCACTTTTTTAACCCGCCGCGCTACCTCGAATTATTAGAAATTATCCCCACCGTAGATACGGATGAAACGCTTTTAGAGCGGGTAAAGTGGTTTGGCCGCGTTCATCTTGGAAAAAGCGTTGTGATTGCGAAAGACACTCCGAACTTTATCGCCAACCGCATCGGAACCTATGCCATATTACAAGCAATGCGGGCCTTTGCTGAAGGCGATTTTACGATTGAGGAGGTCGATACGCTAACCGGCCCCATCATTGGCCATCCGAAATCCGCTACATTTCGCACTTGTGATGTGGTTGGGCTGGACACACTCTTATACGTTGCAGATAATTTATACCAGGCCATTCCGCATGATGAAAGCCGCGAAGCCCACAAAGCCCCGCAAGTGATGCGGCAATTGGTGGAAAATGGCGCTTTAGGCCAAAAAACACGCAAAGGGTTTTATCGAAAAGTAGGAAAAGATATTCTTTCGCTAAATCCGAAAACCTTTGAATACGAGCCACCGCGCGAGATGAATTTAGGCGATTTGAAACCGATTTGGAAATCCGGCGGATTAAAAGAGCGCTTTCGCGTGCTTTATAATGATGAAGGCCGTGCCGGTCAATTTACCCGCTCCTCAAATTTGGATTTAATGGGTTATTGTGCTCGAAGAATACCGGAAATCGCCGATAATCCGGCAGATGTTGACCGCGCAATTTGCTGGGGATTTGGCTGGCAAATTGGCCCGTTTGAAGTGTGGGATACAATTGGTTTCTCCCGGGTGTTGGCAGACATGAAAGCTGCGAACATAAAGCTTCCGGCCTGGATTCAGGAAATGGCCGATGCCGGAAACGAATCATTTTACCGGGAAAATGGTGATGAAAAAGAAGTCTATGTTCCCGGCAGCGGCTATCTTCCGCTGGATGAACCACAAGATGCGATCTCCGTTACGAAAATTGCTAACAAACCGGATAATACGCTTATCAAACGCCGGGAAGCTACTTTGCTGGATCTCGGTGACGGCGTTGCGTTGTATGAATTTCGCTCCAAAGCCAACACCCTGGGGTTCGATGTTGTTGAAGGTGTTTTCGAAGCTATCGATTTTGTTGAAAACAATACGGATTTTGCCGGACTTGTGATCGGTAATGATGGCAAAAATTTTTCCGTTGGCGCAAACTTAGGAGAAGCGGCCTTCGCCCTTCAAGCTGGCGAATTTGAGCTGATTGCCAATGCCGTAAAACGCTTCCAGGATGCCATTATGCGAATTCGGTATGCGCGCAAACCGGTTGTTGCCGCCATCCAGGGAATGGTGTTAGGCGGGGCCTGTGAATTGGTGATGCACAGCGCCAATGTTGTCGCAGCATTGGAGAGTTATGTTGGCCTGGTAGAGTTGGGCGCCGGTTTAATTCCGGCTGGCTGCGGAACGACCTATCTTGCGGCGCAGGCAGCCAACCAGGCTCCCAATGAATTCCCAAATTCCATTCAACCCTTTTTATTC
>CAXHHS010001351.1:0-1624 GCA_964015645.1 uncultured bacterium | reverse complement strand
ATAATATTTATTACGGTTGCATGTGTGGAATACAATGCCAGCGTTTACCTGGAAGGAACCAAATGGATTCGGTTTAATGAAATGACTCGCAAAGAAATTTGGGAATTTTGTAAAAACGGCCAGCTAAAAGTTTATCCCAACACGGAATCGTATGTCGATTCCCTGGTAGAAGAAATTGGCCGGTATAAAATAATTTCCCCCTCTGATGGAGAATCAAACTATAGTCACCCGGAAACAACATTGGAAATAGAAGGCAGCGGTGGTTACTTGGCATTTATCCGTTACCTTCGAATTTCCAAATTACGTGATGATGAGATGGTTTGTATTACGGATAAAAACAAATCGTTAGAATTTGGTCAGCTGTATGATGAAAAGATTGCCGGTATGTTTGAAGATCGCAAGCGGGTTATTCACTTGCCGCAAAATTGGTCAAACAAAATTGCTTATCGCCGTATTTCGTTGGTTAAACCAGTTTCTGCTTCCGAAAATAATAACGATACTCCGGATTCAAATATGCAGAGTATCTTTCAGAAGTTGATTCCCGGCGAGGCGAGTTCGATCTCCGAACCTTCGCAAAATATAAAAGAAGCCCGGGCTAAACTCATTCAATATCATCACACCGTTATCAACCGTCAAAAGATTGTTGCAGTTTGGCATCAGCAAAAGCGGAATGTATTTATCCATAAAGATGGTGAAACCATCAACTTAAAGCGGTATTTAACAACGCATAAATCTCCGGAAATTGATATGCTGGTATTTAACCAATCATTTCAGGTTATTTCCAACCGCATATCGGCTATTCAAGCCGGAAAGGGGCAGGTAAATCATCAACCGGCCTACTTTCTGAAATATCACTTAAAAGATGGTACTTCTTTAATTATCATGCAAACTCAACAGAACCAGTGGATGCTGGTTTATTTTGAGTAAAGTTGTTTTTAGATATTCCCCTCACTATATTCACTCGTTCAAATATTATATCGCTTATTCACTACCGGGCATTTTTTTACATATCACCCCTGCCGGGGTTCGGGCAGAGAAAATATGAAAATTTACTATAAACATATCACCCCTGCCGGGGTTCGCTTGCTAAAACCACATAGCAGTGATATGTTTGTAGTAACATTCTGGCAAAAAATTGCCCAAACTCCGGTAGGAGTGACATGTTTATTTGCCGCTATTTTTATTGCAATTTTACTGTCTTCCGGATGCAGCCACACGACACCTTACATTCGCGAAGGTGAATCCCCGCCTCAAGATATTTCCATTGATCCAAATTCCATTCGCCAGCGAGTGTTACTGATTGGCGATGCCGGTGATCCCCGGGAAAATGAACCTGTTTTAATGCTGCTGGAGAATTGGGCGAAAGAAATTCCATCAAAAACTCATACTATTTTTTTAGGTGATAATGTTTACCCGGATGGAATTCCTAACAACGGCAATTCTTTTCGAAAAGAGGCTGAAAGGCGGATAAACGCGCAAATTGCGACAATCGTCAATAGTGGATCAAAGGGTATTTTTGTGCCGGGTAATCACGATTGGGCCAGCGGCGGAAAAGACGCCTTGCAATTTTTAAAAAACCAGGAAACATTGGTAACAAACGCCCTGGGAGAGAATAGTTTTCTAC
>CAXHHS010001350.1:0-1624 GCA_964015645.1 uncultured bacterium | reverse complement strand
ATTGGGGTGATCCGCGCGAGTTCACTATTGGCGATATGGGCATTGGCGAATGCGCCGGGGAGGTGATCTCAAAAGTCGATTTCGAACTCACCGCCTCCGAGCGGGAGCTGTTCGATGCCCAATTAGCACTGGAGAAAGAAGATTATCAAAAAGCCGGAGAATTGGCATTCAGCGCCATGTTGCGTAGTGCCCGAACATTGGCGGAAATTTATGAACCTGATTTACCGAACGAACCGGCGCTCATCGTAACCGCCTTCCGCAAACACCTTTTTGATACGGAAATTTTCTTCGATCCCTTTGCCCGCGGCAAATTTGGCCGCTATCTCTTTTCCGCCTTCGAAAACAGGAACGCTGAATTCGATGCGGAAAAAGCGCATCGCCAAATTGAAGAAGCACAGTTGTTTGTCGAAGCTGCGTACAGCTGCTACGCCAGTAAGATTAATTTTCAATTGATCGAAAAATAATAGAGACAGTGGCAAATAGGCAATAGGCGAGCAGGCAAATCAGCAATAAATCAGTTCAGCGCTCTGCGCCATGCACTTTGCGCTCAGCAATAAAACCAGCGAGGAAAAAGATGCAACTAAATCAAATCAACATCAAAATCTACACAAAAGAAACACCGCCGCCGGAAGAGTTCATTCCGGTATTTCACAGTTGGATTCAGGAAAGCGTTGTCGAAGAACTGCTGATCGACGTGGCAGATTATCGTCATGCACCTGCAGGACCGGGAGTGCTATTAATCGGCCATGAGGCAAATTATAGCATCGAATACGGCCCGGAGGAACAACTCGGATTACTTTACAATCGAAAACGGGAATCATCGGAGTCCAGCGCTGAGAATCTTCGCCAGGGGATTTCCCAGGCGCTAAAAGCAGCACAGCGATTGGAAAACGACCACCGGCTTAAAAATAAACTCTCGTTTTTTACCGGTAAGATTCGCCTCATTATGAATTGTCGAAAAGATGCACCGAACACCGAAGAAACGTTTCAGCAATTAAAACAGAAGTTAAAAAACCTACTGAATGGATTATATCCGAATTCTAGTTACACTCTCAAGCGCGTCAGCCAGGACTCCCGGGAACGGCTGGCGGTTGAGGTCTATAGTAAAACCGGCAATACTGTTTCTGAGCTATTGAATAGAATGAGTTTGAAGAATGTAGCGCAACCAAGTTGATTAATATCGAGTATCGAACAAGGATTACCAATGGCAAATCACTACCGTAACGGAAAAGTTTACCTGATTGGCGGCGGTCCGGGCGATCCGGAATTGCTAACGTTAAAGGCGCATAAGGTTTTGCAGTCCAGCGACGTGATTATCTACGATGCCCTCATCAACCCGGAAGTATTGAAATATGCCCACCCAAAAGCTCAATTGATTTTTATCGGGAAATCCCGTTCAAAAGAGCGCCTAAGCCAGAAAGCAGTTGAAAGGCTAATGATTCTCCACGCAAAGCAGGGCAAAACAGTCGCCCGCTTAAAAGGCGGCGATCCGTTTATCTTTGGGCGCGGTGGCGAAGAGGTAGAAGCGTTAGCCGAAGCCGGTATAAAATGGGAAGTGGTTCCCGGTATTTCCGCCGGGCATGCGCTTCCGGCGTACGCCGGCATTCCATTAACCCATCGCAAC
>CAXHHS010001349.1:0-1624 GCA_964015645.1 uncultured bacterium | reverse complement strand
ATTTAAAAGCGCCTTTGAGAACAGAAACCGGTAAAAATTTTGCCAGATTAAACGCCGGGTAACTGCCGGCGGCAATCCCCACCAAAATCGCAAACAAAGGCAGCAGCAGTAAATAAAAACCAAAATCGGAGAATTGAAGCGAAAGAGATTTTCCGGCAAGGTTATTGAATAACGGCAATAGTAATTGGCAGAACAGAATCGCCGCAAACAGCGCCAGGAGGCTCACCAGAACCGATTCCCCTAAAAACTGCCGCGCAAGCTGCCGGCGGTGCGCTCCAATCACTTTCCGAACGCCGACTTCCTTTGCCCGGCTGGCAGAACGAGCGGTTGTTAAATTCATAAAATTGACCACGGCCAGCAGCAATATCATCCCGGCAATTCCGATAAAAATATAGAGGGCAGTAGCATTTCCTCTCGCACCATGTTCCCCACGGCGATGAGAGTGGAGATAAATATCGCTCAACGGTTGCAGCGAAAGCGCAAATCCACTGCCTTCGCCAAGCTGCGCATTCAAAAAATCGGGAAATTTGGCTGCCAGAGCCGATGCGCTTGCTTCCGGGGAAAGCAAAAGATACGTCGGAAAAAACAACGCGCCCCATTCTTCCAGCAATCCCGGGTTGGTTTGTTCGATTTTCTTTAGCGAAAACAACATATTAAATGTAAAATGAGAATTGAGCGGAATATCTTCCATCACGCCGGTGACGGTAAAGGCATCACCATTTTCTGTAGTAATAATTCGGTTTAAAGGGTCGGCTTTACCAAAGAGTTTTCGAGCGATTTTCTGTGTCAAAACAACACTGTTGGGGTTCGCCAACGCTGTTTTCGGATCGCCGCTGATGAATGGATAGCTGAAGACATCGAACACATCCGGATCGGTATAAAATCCCCTGTCTTCTTGAAAATGATTTTCGCCTACCTGGTAAAGGCTGCTTGTACGCATAAACCGAACATGTTGGGCAATTTCCGGAAATTCCGCAATCAGTGCCGGCGCCATTGGCGGTGAGCTTTGCGCCAATTTTCGGGGGCCGCTGGGAGTGTGCAAATCCGGCACCAGGCGGTAAATGCGCCCGGCATTTTTATGATAGCGGTCGTAGCTGAATTCATCTATCACATACAAGGCGATCATCATGCAGCAAGCCATTCCAATAGCCAGCCCGGTAATGTTGATGAAGGAATATCCTTTGTGCTTGCGCAAATTTCTGAGGGCAATTACCAGGTAATTTTTAACCATAACAAGGCTCCAAAATAGTGAATCGTAAATAAATAATGGTAAAAAGCTAAAAACCTGCACCCAATACCACAAGCGAGCTTTTGCGACGCCTTCAAATTTTCGAATATCGTTAAATTGTTCTTCGAAATCGCCCATTGCCGAATAGCGAATGCGGTTGTCAACAATTCGCGTTAACAGCCACTCGGCAACTCGCGGTGGTTTTTGGTAGGTTTTATTCATAGGAAATATTTAGCCTGAAAAAATCATCACGCAAAGTTGCTTCCGTAGGAACTCCTGTGGAGAAAGAACGCAAAGCGTGGATAAATGGTAAAGAGAAGAATGTCGTAAATTCCCCGCCTTAGTAAGGAGGGGACAGCATCGTGAAGCGTCGAGCGAACGATGCAGGGGTGGTTG
>CAXHHS010001348.1:0-1630 GCA_964015645.1 uncultured bacterium | reverse complement strand
TTTTGAACGAATAAAAACAGGCGAAAGCCTAAAAATCCAACAAAGGAGCGAAACGTGATTACCCCTCATGGCGGCAAATTAATTAATCGCTATGCCAGCGAATCCGAAAGAGAACAATTATTAGCGCAAGCAGAAAGCCTTCCGGCAATTCAATTGGATGATAAAAACATCTCCGATTTGGAAATGATTGCCAGCGGCGCAATGAGTCCGCTAACCGGTTTTATGGCCTCGGCAGACTATAATTCCGTTGTAAAAGAGATGCGCCTGGCCAATGGCCTGGTGTGGAGCATTCCTATTACCCTGGCAGTGGATAACGAAACTGCCGAAACGCTGAAAGGTGCATCAGCGCAAGCAGCATTAAAAGATGAGAATGGTACTGTTCTGGCAGTGATGAATATCGAAGAAATCTTCCAATACGATAAAGCAGCGGAAGCGGAAAACGTTTTTCGCACTACCGATGAAGCCCATCCCGGTGCAGCGTATGTGTATGCCCAGGGCGATCATTTGGTCGGCGGTGAAATTACGATGTTAAATCGTCCGGCACATGGGGATTTTCAAGATTATCGCCTGGAACCGGCGGATACGCGAAAGAAATTTCAAGATAATGGTTGGGAGACGGTTGTAGCGTTCCAAACCCGCAATCCCATTCATCGCGCGCATGAGTATTTGCAAAAATGCGCGATGGAAATTGTCGATGGATTGTTAATTCACCCCCTTGTCGGCCGCACAAAATCTGACGATATTTCCGCTGAAATCCGCATGCAAAGCTACCAGGTTTTGCTGGAACAATATTACCCGAAAGGCCGTTACATGCTAACCGTTTTCCCCGCAGCCATGCGCTATGCCGGGCCGCGAGAAGCAATTTTTCACGCGCTGGTTCGTAAAAACTACGGCTGCACCCACATCATCATCGGGCGCGATCATGCCGGTGTCGGTAGTTATTACGGCACTTATGATGCCCAGCATATCTTCAAAGAATTTACTCGCGAAGAAATGGACATTACCCCCCTATTTTTCGAACACGCTTTTTTCTGCACCAAGTGCGGCAACATGGGGTCTGCCAAAACCTGCCCTCACGACAAAAGCAACCACGTCTTCCTTAGCGGTACCAAAGTTCGCGAAATGCTCCACAACGGCGAACTACCGCCAAAAGAATTTACCCGCCCGGAAGTTGCTCGTTTGTTAATGGAAGCAATGCAATAATCTTTGATCGAATTATTTTGTTTTTTTCATTCAAATCTTTATTTTTTTGACGGGTGCGCAGGATTAAGCAAACAACATGATCCTGTGCATCCATTTTAAATCCTGTTTATCCTGCCGCGCAAGCGGTGCCTTTCCGAAGGAATCTATGATCGGCATAAATCCTGTCAAAAAATAAGGTTGGATGGTTATGTTTTTTCTCATCTTAGCGTGTTTGATAATGAGCCTTCCCAAAAACGCGAATTCACAGCAGGAAACAAAATTGCCGTTGCGCATCGGCGTAGTTGGATTGACGCATACCCACGTTCATTGGATATTAGGCAGACCCAATCGCGGCGACATCGAAATTGTTGGCATTGCGGAGCCGAACCGGAAGTTAGCGGAACGGTATGTAAAACAGCACGGCTACAGTATGGATATTGTGTACAAC
>CAXHHS010001347.1:0-1633 GCA_964015645.1 uncultured bacterium | reverse complement strand
ACGCCAGTTATACCAATCTCGACCCGGGCGAATATATCTTTCACGTTTCCGGGGCGAACAGCGATGCCGTTTGGAATGAAACCGGGATTTCCCTGCCGGTTATCATTCGACCACCGTTTTGGCGAACGTATTGGTTTTATTTGCTTTGCGGGCTTTTTCTCACAGCAATTTTAGCTGTGATTCACGTCTTTCGCGTTCGCCAAAAAATACGGCAGTTAGCGGAAATTGAAGGCGTGCGAAAAAAAGCTGCCGCCGATTTTCACGACGAATTGGGGCACAAACTAACGAAAATTTCACTCTATAGCGAAGCTGCCAAAAGCAGCGTGGCAGATGAGCGTTCCGAGTTAAAAGAATTCCTGGAAGAAATTAACGATGCTTCCGGTAGTCTTTACCAGGAAACTCGCGATTTTATCTGGTCGTTAGATCCGGGAAAAGATTCGCTGTACGAACTGGTTTTGTACTTAAAAGATTTTGGCGATGAATTATTCCATAAAACCGGTATTGCATTTCGCGTGGAGGGAATTTCCAATTCGTTGAGAAACAAAGCGTTGTCAATGGATCAAAAACAGCATCTTACGCGAATTTTCAAAGAGGCAATGCACAATGTATTGAAACATTCTCAAGCAAAAAATGTAACGCTTACAGTTGCGTTAACAGAAAGTGTGTTAACGCTTCAATTGATCGATGATGGCGCCGGGTTTAACGATTCAGGTAATGGGGCGAAAAATTTCACCCTGGGACAGGGGTTAAAAAACATGAATCAACGCGCCGAAACACTTGGAGGGAATTTGGAAATTTTATCGGAAACCGGGAAAGGAACAGCGATTCGATTTTTTGGGAAATAGTTTATACAAAGGCGTACAACCTTTCAAAGGTTACTCTGCAAACAATTGACAACGGACAACTAACAACGAACAACTAACACCATGATAACTGTCAGCCTCATCGAAGATCACGATGATATTCGCAAAATGTTAGAGCGAATCATCGAAACTGCCGAGGGCTTCTCGGTCGCTAGTGCCTATCGCGATTGCGAATCCGCGTTGAAACGAATCGAGTCGGATCTGCCGGATGTTATTTTGATGGACATCGGTCTGCCGGGAATGTCCGGGATCGAAGGTGCGCGGAAAATCCGAAAGCTGCTGCCGGAAACCGATATCATAATGGTAACCGTTTACCAGGATGATAAACGCGTTTTCGAAGCCCTTTGCGCCGGTGCCAGCGGTTATCTAACGAAAAATGTTGCCCCGGCCAGGCTGCTGGAAGCCATCAAAGAAGCGCATGAAGGCGGCGCGCCGATGAGCGCCAATATCGCCCGCATGGTGGTACGCTCATTTCGTGAAAAAACCGAATCACCGCTCACCAAACGGGAAACCGAAGTGTTGAGCCAGCTTTGCGATGGCAAAAGCTACAAGATGATTGCCGATGCCCTTTCCATCAGCGAAACGACGGTGCACACCCATATCAAACATATCTACCGCAAACTGGAAGTGCACTCCCAAACCGAGGCCGTTGCCAAAGCGCTGCGGGAGAAGCTGGTATGAATGTCAATAAACTTAAAATTGGCGCAATCGACCTGTTAAAAAAGTTGATCGCTGTCGAATCCTTCAGCAAGCAAGAAGATAAAACGGCT
>CAXHHS010001346.1:0-1637 GCA_964015645.1 uncultured bacterium | reverse complement strand
ACCCCCGGTTGTGGCAATGGGCAGCGCTGCCCCTGCCTCCGTGCGACACAAGTGCTCTGAAGCAACGACTTTATGATAAATACTCCATTGAGATTCCCTTGATCGATCATCACGGGCAGCCGCTTATACGAATTTCGGTGCAGGGATATAATTCCCAAGAGGATGTGGATGCTTTAGTAAAAGCGGTTTCAGAACTTTTTAATTAGTTCGATTTTCCGGAAAAGATAGCCGAATACCACCGAACCAACGGCGATTCGCAGCCGGTTCAAAAAAGCGGTCGCCAAAAGCGTTGGGAACGATGGAACGGTTATGACGCTTGTTAAATAGATTGTTGATGCCACCGAATAAATCAAATCCAACCTTGCCGATAGTTTGTTCAATACCAAAACGAACATCCGACAGAAAATAACCATCGTTGATGAAATCCGACAACGGTTTATCGATGCCTGGTAAAGGCCCGTTAAAATCATTGGCGAAGAATTTATCTGTCCATTGAAAATTGATTTCAACATACATACCGGCGGTATGGGCGTAGCGAAAACCATTAAAAATTTGATAGCTCGGCACGCCCGGCACTTTATTACCCGCTAATTGCACGTTTTGGAGCGCATCGCCAACTTCAATTTCCACTTCGTAATCTCGAAACGTGAAATTCATAAATGAATACGCGGCGGTTGCCCTAAAACCAGGAAACGGTTGCCAATCCAACTTTAACTCCACACCTTTGTTTTGTGTTTTGCCGGCATTGCGAAAAAAAATTTCTTCGTTTCCGGGAGCAGTTGTTTGAAAAGGGATTAACCTATCGTTTATTTTCAGCAAATAGAGCGCAGCATCAATGTTTAAACGGTTTTTGAAAATCGTGCTTTTTAAGCCGATTTCGTAACTCAATATTTTTTCCGGTTGAAGGTCGGGATTAAAGCCGCCCTGGCCATTGGACCGGTTGCTCAGCTCCGAAGTCGTGGGTGTTTGGAAGGCTGACGCAATATTGGCATAAATTTTTGTTAGGTTGCCAGGGCGATAAACGATGCCGAACATCGGGCTAAATTGGTGCATTGAACGAGTATCCGATTGATCGATGCTGTCTGCCAGAAATTTATCACTGACCCGAAATCGAAAATTATCCAATCGCACGCCAGTGGTGAAAGCCCATTTCGAATTCGGCGAAAATTCTATCTCGCCAAACGGCCCGATGCTGGTAACGTCTTCATCCTGATCCAAAAGCGGTATACCGTATTGTAGTTGGCGAAAAATTTTATCATTGGTTGCGACAGCCACTTGTCCTGCTGGAAGGCCTTCATTTTCAAACTCTACTCGCTTATCCCGTTGCGCTTCAAAATCTGCGCCAGCGGACCAACGCAACCCATTTTTTCCGGGGGCAATTGTGTGGCTAAATAACATTCGCAACCCACCGGCAGTGCGGTCAAGTTCGATAATTCTGCCCGGTATCGGATTCGATAAAGACCGCCCCAGGAAATAAGCTGTGGCAGTCAATTGTCTGCCATTCTTATCGCGAAATTGTAACGTTAATCCACCCTGTCCCTGGCGAACTTGCTTGCCGGCGCCTTGTTGTTTAACAAACGAGCGCGCTTTGGCCTGTCTCTTATACACATCTGACGCTGCCGACGAGCTTCTTGGTG
>CAXHHS010001345.1:0-1637 GCA_964015645.1 uncultured bacterium | reverse complement strand
GATGGAGTTTACAACACATTTTCCCTGCGCCCGTTGCAGCCCGGCTTCAATCACTTCCCACTTGGAAGAATCCAGCATTAGCGGCAGTTTGGCGATATCCGGTTCGGAAGCGATTAAGTTGACAAACAGCTTCATCGCTTCCATGGAATCTAACATGCCTTCATCCATGTTGATGTCGAGAATTTGCGCTCCATTTTCAACCTGGCGGCGGGCAACGGCTAACGCTTCCTCGTATTGATTTTCCAAAATCAATCGTGCGAACCGCCGGGAACCGGTTACATTGCAGCGTTCGCCCACGTTTACAAAGTTGGAATCCGGGCGAATCGTCAATGGTTCCAGGCCGCTAAACTGCGGAAATGGTTTTGCCCCCGGGATTTGGCGGGGCGGTTTGCCTTTCATAATATTCGCGATTGCGCGGGTAAATTCCGGGGTGCTGCCGCAGCAGCTTCCCACGATATTCAAAAATCCGCTATCGGCAAATTCCTCTAACAGAGTTGCCATTTCATCCGCGGTCTGATCGTATCCGCCAAATTCATTCGGCAGCCCGGCGTTGGGATAACAACTCATATAAACCGGCGCCAGTTTGGAAAGTTCTTCTACGTAAGGCCGCATTTCCTGCGCGCCCAATGCGCAGTTGATGCCGAGGCTCAACATATCGATGTGGGAGACAGAGGTGACAAACGCTTCCACCGTTTGACCGGAAAGGGTGCGTCCGCTGGCATCGACAATGGTCACGGAAATCAGAATCGGCAGGGATATGCCACTTTCTTCCCGATGTTGATCGATGGCAAACAGGGCTGCTTTGCTGTTAAGGGTGTCGAAAATCGTTTCCACCATTAGCAATTCGACGCCGCCATCTACCAAACCGCGCACTTGCTGGTAGTAGCCTTCGCGAATTTCATCAAATGTCACATTTCGATAGCCAGGGCGATTGACGTCCGGGGAAAGCGACGCCGTGCGATTTGCCGGGCCCAATGCCCCGGCAACAAAAATCTGACGATCCGGATGTTGGGCGATAAATTCATCCCGCGCCTCTACAGCGATTTTGGCAGACGCGAGGTTCATATCATATACCGAATTTACCAAATCGTAGTCTATTTGGGAAATACCGTTGGCATTAAAGGTATTGGTTTCAAAAATATCGGCCCCGGCCTCCATGTAGGCGGTGTGGATTTCTTTGATGATTTTCGGCTGCGTTATGGAAAGCAGGTCGTTGTTGCCCTTTAAATCGCTAGCGTGGTGTTTAAATTGCTCGCCGCGAAAATCCGCTTCTTCCAGTTTGTATCCCTGGATCATCGTTCCCATCGCGCCATCGAGAATTAAAATTCGCTCTTTTAACGCCTTGTGAATCGGGTGCCCGGGATAGAACCTATCTGCCATGATTTTTTCTCCCTGAAAAATTTCGTTTTACGCTTATAATTTGAAAATAGATGTTACTCATTGTAAAAACTTGATTTACCGAAATGACTACTTTGGCCGAAAATTTTAACTGAAAAATTTGTGAGTTCAATCCGTTTTTTGCTTTCAATTTTAAGTAATAAATAAGCGGAGTTCAATGGTTTGTTTTTCCGCTTGCGAAAAATAAATATAATTTATTATGGGGGTTTTGACATGGTCTTTATCATCTTTTTTTTATC
>CAXHHS010001344.1:0-1654 GCA_964015645.1 uncultured bacterium | reverse complement strand
ATATAAGCAAGGCGGCGGGCAATTACGTTTTCGACGAAAATATCATCAAGTTTGGTTGCACTTTTTTGGGTGAGTTTGTGTAGAAGGCGTACTAAAAATCGGCGAGTAATATAAAATACCAGCCAGCTGAGAAAAATGACAACCAAAACAACGGTAGGTTCATAAAACCAGCCCAGGGACGCTTTCAATTGTTGAAATAATTCTCCATCAAGTGGCATAAAATTCTCCATGTTTTTAATTTCGTGATTTGATGATTTAGCGATTTTTTTCAATCATCAAATCATCAAATCATCAAATCATCAAATCACCAAATCACCAAATCACCAAATCACCAAATCACTCAATCGCTTAATCGTATCCGAAAAAAACGTAATTCTTCAAATTTAGGAGATAAGAAACGGAATTTCTCCGAAACCGGTAAAACTTCAAATTGAAGGCGCACTTTTTCAGCAACCGTTTTTAACTCGGCAATATCCGAAGTGCCCTTCCACAAAAGATACCCGCCTTTCCCCTGGAGAAACGGTTTTCCCCAGTCGACCAGGTTTGCGATTGGTGCAACGGCCCGGGCAGTAACCAGGTTAAACTTCTGTTGAAAATCCGGGTTTTGTGCCAGGTATTCGATACGATCGTTCATTACGGAAATTTTTTCTAATCCCAGGTCAGAAATTACCTTTTGCAGAAACAGTTTTTTCTTGCGGATGGAATCGACCATCAGAATTTGCAAATCCGGACGCAAAATTTTAATCGGTATGGCCGGAAAGCCGCCGCCGCTGCCAATATCGAGCAGCCAGCTTTCCGGTGGAATTTTAACGGATTTAAGCGCAATGGCCGATGGTAAAATATGATGTGCCCAGAGGTGCTCCGTATCCTGGCGGGAAACAAGGTTCACTTTTCGGTTCCATTCCTCAACAAGCGCGCAATATCGCGCAAGCTGCTGGTTTTGTGCGGCGGTAATATCCGGAAAGATCGATTTCAAATTCATGATTCTCGCAGCAATTGTCGATTAAAAGAGAAGAATTTAAGAAATACGATCACAAAAGTTGATCGCTTTTTAAATTTGATTGCGGCTTTATATCTTGCAAAATTAAAACGCTATTTGTATACTTGCTCGCGTTATGAAAAGAGACACTTATCAAAAACTTCAAAAAATAGCAAAAGAACGCGGCAGCGGTTTTGTACTGCTTCTCGACCCCGATAAATTACCATTAGCGCAAATCGATGATACAATTACATTTGCCATCGACGCCGGTGTTGATGTTTTTTTTATTGGCGGCAGTTTTTTGTTGGAAAAAGAGTTCGATGGATTTGTAAAAGCCGTAAAAAACGCTGCCGGCGACCACCCGGTTATTTTGTTTCCCGGCAGTTTGCATCAAATTTCCGCAAATGCGGATGCACTGTTGTTTCTAAGCGTCATCAGCGGGCGCAACCCGGAGCATTTAATCGGCAGCCAGGTGATTGCTGCACCGGTGATTCGGAAGATGCAGTTAGAGGCCATCTCCTGCGGTTACATGCTCATCGAATCCGGTGGGCTAACCAGCGCCCAATTTGTCAGCAACTCTTTTCCCATTCCTCGTAATAAACCGGAAATCGCTCTCGCCCACGCCCTCGCCGGGCAATACCTGGGATTAAATTCTGTCTCTTATACACATCTGAC
>CAXHHS010001343.1:0-1659 GCA_964015645.1 uncultured bacterium | reverse complement strand
TAAATGTTCTTTGTCATTATGTTTTTGCCTATCGTTAAGATAGGGAATATTGGAATGTTGGAGTATTGGAACATTGTGAAAGCAGCATCATTCCAACATTCCAACATTCCGGTTTTCTGCTACCCTTGTTTCGCCATTTCAGCTTTGATTATGATGATTACTTTGTTATCAACAACCAGGCCGCCGGCATCTAACGTTTTTGACCAGCTAACGCCGAATTTTTGGCGATCAATGGTCATTTCGGCTTGAACGCCGATTTTGGTATTCCCCCAGGGATCCGTAACCGGCCCCTTTACGGTAAAGGGCAAAGCGACATCTTTGGTTGTTCCCCGGATCGTCAATTTGCCATTCGCGACATAGTTGCCGTCATCCTTTTTTTCGACACTGCTACTTTCAAACGTGATTTCTGGGTGGCTTGCGGCATCAAAAAAATCCGGGCTGGTTAAGTGGCCATCGCGTTTTTCATTTTCCGTATCAACGCTGGCGACTTTAATCGTCGCATTCACGGAAGATTTTGAAGGATCATTTTCATTCAAAACAAACGTGGCGTCATATTCTTTAAATTTACCATCCACATCGCTAATCAGCATGTGAGTAACAGAAAATCCAACTGTAGAATGCGCCGGGTCTATTTTGTATGTAACGCCCTGGCTAAAGCCGGAACTCACTGTTAATAAAGCAATTAAGAGACTTGCTAAAATTAATTTCTGTAACATTTGAACCTCTGGTTTTTAGTTTAACAATAAAATTTAGTTACCTTTGCTTACAAAATAATCGCCCCAATTTAATATTTTTTTAGCGGGATGCAATTTTAATCAAAATTGATGGTTTTTAAAAATATCCAATGCTAAATCCGGTTGATCTACTTCCAGGATAACCACGCCATTTTTTTGTTTTTCCTGCAATGCGCAGTATAGATAATCGATATTAATACCGGCGTTACCCAATTTTTGAGTCAATTCCATAAAAACGCCTTTGCGATTGGGAAGCAATACTCTTAAAGCATCACGAAGTTCTGTCGGAAACCCGTTTTCCAGAAGTGCTTTGGCTGCTTTTTCCGGATCGGTAACGTGCATGCGGGCAAAATCGATAAACATCGCAATTGCATAAATTCCGATGTTTTGTTTTTTGAGTATCCGCGCCATTTCCCCGGCGGTTCCCGGTTTGTTTTCCAATACGACAAAAACTTCCTGAATTTTTTCCATAAAACCCCCATATTTTTTTGTTTCACAAAAAAAGTATTTTTCTCCTGGCGGAGAAAAAACGAGCCAATAAGGTTTTAATTTGAGAATTTGGATAAAGCACTGTAAACCAGAGATTTAAGCTCCCCTCCTCCGAGCGATCAGGGGGAGTTATAAAGCGTATTTAGTAGTAATAAATCATTTTTAGTGCATAATACTTTCTCTTAAGTCACCCCTCTCCTGTTAGGAGAGGGGACGGGGGTGAGGTTAAAAAATTTGGATAGTAAAAGAATTTTGACTATACAATTTTTACTCAGCCTCACCACTATTTAGTACTTTGATTTTTACGAATCTCTTAATTTTTTCACGGATTTTATGATAATCTTCAGCGCCTCGTCAATTTCTTTATCGGTGGTCATTTTGCCGGTAGAGAACCGAATGGTTCCCATTGCGTAGTCCCTCGGGATGTGCATGGCAG
>CAXHHS010001342.1:0-1660 GCA_964015645.1 uncultured bacterium | reverse complement strand
GTTTTGGTTGCGGTTTCTTTAACGATGAGCAATATATGGAAATTACGCTGGATTAATCTTTTTGGCGCGAGCACCTTTGCCGTGTACGGATTGCTAACACAAACCTACCCGGTTTTTGCTTTAAACAGCTTTATTGCGGTTACGGATATTTTTTACATCGTTCAAATGTCGCGCCGGAAAGACTATTTCACACTCTCCGAGGTTCCGAAAGGCAGCAATCTGTTTTTAAATCGTTTTCTAAAGTTTTTTGAATCCGATATCAAAACATTCTTTCCCGATTTCAATTATAAGAAGATTCCTGATCCGAATTGTATTTTTATTCTGCGCAATCTCGTTCCCGTTGGCCTTTTTGTTTATGAGAAAAAAGGTGAAGGCGTTGCAGAAATTCATCTCGATTACGTCCGCCCGGAATATCGCGATTTAAAAAACGCCTATTACCTCTATCGCGAACATTGTAAATCGCTGAAGGCGAAAGGTATTCAAACATTTCAAGCGCGAACCACAGTAAAAGCGCATCGTCAATATTTGTTAAAATTAGGATTTACACCGGGTATCGATGATGAAACTTGTTTTACGAAATCGCTTTGAGTTTTTTCTATAAATTATGAGTTTCATTGTGATCGTTACGGAGATTAGCGGAGCGGTCTCCGTAACGTTGCTCTGTCGCGGAGATTATCTCCGCAAAAGCACCGCGTTACCGAGACCGCTCCGCTTAACTCCGTAACGATCGTATTAAAGTATCCCATCTAAATAAGGAACAAACTTTCCATCAAACCCGGAAATCCATTTCCCCTAACTCGATAAAAAACAGCGCCATAAATTTGATAAGCCATTAATATTCAATGATATAAATTAACGGCGAATAAATCCCGGTACTTTTTTTGTAACGTTTGCATTTTCTATCTTTTATATTAAGCCATTCCAGGGGGAATTCAGAAATAAATGTGAATGGGCCATGTACAATTTTTTAAATCAACAAACTTGGGATTATCGGACAAAGAAATGGGGCGGAACCGGGAATGATGAATTAAAATCACCTTTAACATCAACCTTCTTTTTTCTTTGGTTGATTCTGCTTCCTTTTTTAACCCTCTACTCTCAGCAGAGCATCAAATTCGAACGCATCTCCTACGACCAGGGGCTTTTCCAGAGTCACATCACCAAAATTTTCCAGGACAGTAAAGGATTTTTATGGATTGGCACATCCGATGGCCTGAATCGTTATGATGGCTACCAATTCACCCCGTTTCGATTTGACCCCTTTGATACCACTTCCATCTCCGGCAACAACATTTTTGATATTTACGAAGATCGCCTGGGTTACTTGTGGATTAACACCAGCGGCGGCGGAATTAACCGGTTCGATCCCGCTACCGGAAAATTCACTCATTTTCGCCATGATCCCGAAAATCCCTACAGCTTGAGCAACGACAATGTAACGTGCATTTTAGAAGATGGTTTAAGCAATTTTTGGTTGGGAACAGACGGCGGCGGTTTGAATTTATTAGATCGTAAAACCGATCAATTTATCCATTTTAAACATCACCCCGATGAGCCAGCGAGTTTAAGCAGCAACTTAGTGAGCACCATCTACGAGGATAAATCAACGCCGGGAATTTTGTGGGTCGGCACTTACGACGGCGGATTAAATTACCTGCCG
>CAXHHS010001341.1:0-1662 GCA_964015645.1 uncultured bacterium | reverse complement strand
CTTTTAATGAAATATTTTCGAAATCTGACAAATCAAACCAAATCAACGTTCCGCTTTCTGTTGCAAGCGTTAAGTTTTCCCCGTTGTAGCTGATGCTCATCGCCGTTATGTTCGCCTCGCCAATATTTGCGGTTATAATATGGATATATTCTTCCGCTTCATCGGCATCATAAATTTTAAGACGGACGTTGCCTTGTTGATCTTGCCAGCACCAAAATCTTGCAAGATCTTCGTTTTGGCGAAATGCTAATTTTTCGAATCGCACCGGCAGGGAATCCGGCAGTGTTTCGAGCTGCCAGGCGTCGAGAATCTCCAGGGAAGGAATAATCGCTCGGTCATCTTGAGAATATTTTGCCGTAAATTTTATTTCAGCAGTAATTGCTCTGCCGGCATTCGTTCCCAGCGAAATGATTTCTTGTGTTAAACTCCCTTTAGCGGCATTCAAAATCATTTCTCCATCCAATAACGGGAATTGCTCTTTTAGCAACAGTTGTTTATCGGCAACAGTGTAAAAGCGCAGAGCACCGCTTTCGTCAAGCTCGTAAAACACTTCCTGGTAGGAATCAATGCCGGTGAGCAGGATTTTCGGAGTATTATTGTCCAGCGAAATGGAAAAAATTTCTTCAACGGAAGCGCCTTTCGCCAGCGGCAGGCTTTGATAAACCAGGAACAACAAAATCGCTAAAATACTAACTATAATGCCATATCCACCGGCAGTAATCAAGTATCGCGCCCAGCGATCTGCCCGATATACTTTGGTGTAATGAACATTTTTTTGCGAATTTGTAACCTTAGTTCTTTGCCGCCGCTGTTTCGATTTAATTTTTTGCATAATTTGTATTTTCGTGTTCAAGTGTTTTTGTGGTCGAGTGTCCCGATGTTATCTACACAATCACCGGAACACTTGAATACGCGAACATTTTCAATTATGACCCTTTCTGGTCTAATTTTGCACGCTCTTCCATAACCGTTTCGTAAGACAGGGGCAGATAGCCATCCTTCACAATAATCTCCTGACCTTCATAACTTAGCACGTATAGCAGAAATTCTTTCACCAGCGGATCGAGCGGTTTGGTGGGTGAATTAACGATATAGAGATAGAGAAATCTCGCTAGCGGATAGGTTTTTTCCACGACATTTTCGTAATTGCCGGTGTAACATTGCTCCCCGGCTTTGGCTGCCAGCGGTGTCACTTTTACCCCGGATGTTTGATAACCGATACCGCTATATCCAATGGCAAACTTATCTTCCGTAATCCCTTGAACCACCGAGGCAGATCCCGGTTGCTCTTTTACGGAATCTTTAAAATCACCCTTTTTCAAAACTTTTTTCTTGAAAAAACCATAGGTGCCGCTGGCAGAGTTACGTCCAAAAACCCGTACCGGCTGATTTACCCACGCACCGGTTAACCCCAGGTCACCCCAGGTCGCCACATCTTTTTCGAAGCCGCGTTTGCGGGTTTTTGAGAAAATGGCATCTGCTTGCTCCATCGAAAGGCATTCCAGCGGATTGTCTTTGTGCACAAAAATCGCCAGCGCATCTAACGATGTGCGAATTTGCGTCGGCTTAAACCCATATTTCTTTTCAAACGCATCGATCTCTTTCGCTTTCATCGCTCGCGACATCGGGCCAAATTGAGCGGTACCTTCAATCAGTGCCGGC
>CAXHHS010001340.1:0-1663 GCA_964015645.1 uncultured bacterium | reverse complement strand
TCCCTATACCGTATTTTTCGAAGACCCCGGTTCTCATCAAATGCGGATGATTACCCGCGGCAAATACGGCGGTGTTGGAATGGAAATTGGCGTTCAAAATAAAAAGATAACCGTCATTGCGCCAATGGAAAGTACACCGGCGCAACGGGCGGGAATTCGCGCCGGGGACATCATCAAAAAAATAGATGGTGTTGAAACACAGGATATCAGCATTCAAGATGCTTCGCAAAAACTGCGCGGCAAAGTCGGCACAAAAGTAACCATCGAAATTGAGCGCCCCGGTTTCTCCGAGCCAATACCGTTCCAATTAACCCGCGATGAAATCGTTATAAAAGATGTTAGCTATGCGGAATTCATCGAACCCGGAACCGCTTACATCCGCCTTTCCGCATTTTCCGACAAAGCCGGCAAAGAGCTTCGGGATGCAATTAAAGAGTTACAGTCGCGGGATAAAATCAATAAAGTAATCCTGGATTTACGCGGAAATCCCGGTGGATTATTAACCTCGGCAGTAGAAGTTGCCAATGTATTTTTACCGCCCGGACAACTGGTTGTTTCCACTCGTGGTTCGCATGAGAATGAAAACAAATTCTTCACCAAAGACGCCCCGCTGCTTCCCCACGAACCGCTGGTCGTGCTAATCAACGAATCCAGTGCCAGCGCTTCGGAAATCGTCGCCGGTGCCATTCAAGACCTCGATCGTGGCGTGCTGGCCGGTAAGGAAACTTTTGGTAAAGGGCTGGTGCAAAAAGTGTATCCGATTGATAAAGTATCGCAGGCTTATTTAAAAATCACCACAGCGAAATACTACGTTCCATCCGGGCGTTCCATCCAAAAGGAAGATTATAAAAAAGAAAAAGACGTTTTTCTCGACTATTCCGATAGCCTGGAGTTTAACAAAGAAGTCGCATTCTATACTCACAACAAACGCGTTGTACATGGCGGCGGTGGCATTAAACCGGATATTGTCATCGAAAAAGGCGAGACAGATCGTTTTCTCGGAACATTGATTTCCAAAGGTCTATTGTTTCAATTTGCAGTAGAATATTTAAGCGATCATCCGGGTTTGAAAGCGGTTGGCAATATTTCGATTAACGAATCGGTTTTGAACGATTTGCAACGCTTTTTAGCGAAAAAGAAATTTACATTTGAACTGGAGGGAGAAAGCCAGCTCAACAAATTTCTGGAAATTGCTAAAGAAAAAGAATATAGCGCTGATGTGCGGGATTTGGTAAGCGTCGCTATCCAAAAACTGAACGTGGAAAAAGCGAACAAGTTTGCTGCGAACAAAGATGAAATCAAAAGTTTATTGGAAGAAGAGTTCGCAGAAAAATTTGGCGGCAATTCAGCAAGAATCAACCTGTCAGTGCGGAGCGACCGGCAAGTTATCGGGGCAGTTGAGGTTTTAAACAACCTGCCGCAGTACCAGGAAATTTTAGCGATACATGAGTGAGAGACCGTTACTAAGGTTAAAAGAAAAAACCTTAGCAACGAACTGTTCGCATAATGATTCAACCTTATTCGCTTATTGAAGAACCGTATCGAAAATTATGGTGGCATAAAACCAACTTTCAAAACAGTTTCCAATAGACTCATCCCCCCTCAATTAATTCCCAATTGTTTCGCTCTTCGTAGACTTGAGATGCAATTTTAGTTGCTTCTC
>CAXHHS010001339.1:0-1667 GCA_964015645.1 uncultured bacterium | reverse complement strand
AGATGCAATGGAGTCTCGTGGGCTCGGAGATGTGTATAAGAGACAGGTATACCTGGCGCACCGCCTGAATCATGATGCTTCTGAGCGGTTAAAATCGCTTTACCTAAAAGGCTTGATCCTGGAAAAGAAATTTAGCCGTTATTATCCCTATGATGGCCAGGCTGCCCAGGTAGTCGGTTATTGCGATTTTGAAAACAATCCGCGGGCCGGATTGGAATTGAAGTTCAATGAATTCCTGGAAGGGAAGTCTGGTTGGACAGCTTATTTGCGCGACGCATTCGGAAACCAGGTTCCCTATTATGATTTCCCGACATCGGAACCGGCAAACGGTTTTGATGTCGAAACGACGCTTGATATGACGTATCAAAGTGTTTTGGAGGAAGAATTAAGCGAGGTGGTGTTGTTGCGCAAAGCGAATCACGGGTCTGCCGTTTTGATGGATCCGCAAACCGGGGAAGTGCTGGCAATGGCGACTTATCCCGGCTATAACCCCAATAAATACAATCGTTACCCGGTAGTTAGTTACAAAAACCGCGCGATTAGCGACCAGTATGAACCAGGTTCCACATTTAAAATGGTGGCACTGGCAATGTGCCTGGAACAGCTAAATTTAAATATGGAACGCGAAATCGTTTTTTGTGAAAACGGAACCTATCGCGTTCATCTAAAAGATGTGAAAGATCATAAAAACTTCGGATGGCTTACGGCTCGCCAGGCGTTCGAGCAATCCAGTAATATTGGTGTTATGAAGCTCTCGAAAAAATTTAGGGCGCCGGTTTATTATCGCTATGCGCGTGATTTTGGATTCGGCACGCGAACCGGCATCGACCTACCGGCAGAAACACCGGGAATCTTGCGAAAGCCATCGGAGTATTCATCCGTTTCGATTCCGTACATGAGTATCGGCTACGAAGTTGCCGTAACGCCATTGCAATTAGCGACGGCTTATGCCGCAATCGCAAATGATGGGGTTTTGATGAAGCCCTACATCGTTCGAAAAATAGCCGACCGGAATGGCAGGGTAAAGCAAGAAAATTCTCCTCAAGCAATTCGCCGGGTGCTCTCCTCCGAGACCGCTCGCCGGATGCGAGATATTTTTCGCGGCGTTGTTGAAAATGGCACCGGGGCAAATGCCCAATTGGAAGGCGTGCCGGTTGCCGGAAAAACCGGAACCGCTCAAAAGATTGACAAACGAACGAAAAGCTATACTTCTAGCAAGCATGTCGCTTCTTTTGTCGGGATGTTTCCGGCAGAATCACCGCGGTTTGTTTTGTTGGTTGTGATCAATAACCCGCGCAATGGGTATTATGGCAGCCAGGTTGCTGCCCCGGCGTTTAAGAATATTGCCGAGCGCATTCATGGAATCCCGGTAGAAGGAAAACCGGTTGAGTCATTCTCGCTTGCGAAGTTCACGCTGCCGTTGTTTGATAATTTTGTACTGCCGCTCGAAGGCATGAATGTCGATAACGCTGTCGACGCATTGGAAGACAACGATATTAGCTACGAATTATATGGAGAAGGCAGCGTTATCTACAAACAAGAACCCGCGCCTTTTACTGATGTTGATAGCAGCCGGAAAATTGTAAGACTGTTTACTGAAACGGAAGATGTATCGCAGCAAACCTGTCTCTTATACACATCTCCGAGCCCACGAGACTCCATTGCAT
>CAXHHS010001338.1:0-1672 GCA_964015645.1 uncultured bacterium | reverse complement strand
ATCCAAGCACAGCATACTTTTACTGCGCTTTCCGAAATTTTTGCTGATAATGCGACAAAATGAATGATATAAAAACGCTTCTATTTATTGATTAATAAAGATCGATTTATTGATTAAATTTGCAGCCTCATTGTTAGAAGCTACTGCAATTTCCAGCGAAAACTCCGCACTTTGCGGCGCTAAACAAATAGCATCATTGCAAGCCTGGTAGGTAACTTTTCCGGAAAGCGTTATGGTTTTACCAGCCTGCTCCGGGGAGGCGGTGATGGTGCTGTATGCGTAAATTAGACCTTCATAAACAAAAATCGGGTTTTCTGCAAATGAGAAGTTTACTTCCTCTGCCAGCGGATATTCGATTTCTCCCACGCGAATATGATGTGTCGAATCAAAAGTGATTTCCGATGGAAAAAGATACTCGTCGCCGGGATCGTTAGCGTTGATGTGCCAGTCTTCGTGAATTTCCAATTGTATTGCAATACGATTGGGTTTTTTCGTGCTTAGCTTATCGACCGAACTCAACAAAGTGGATTTAACAATTTTTTCCTCATTTTTAGAAACCGCTATCATCGAAAGAAAAAAAATAGACACCAGGAATAATCTTATTATAAACCGGATCATTTTATGTAACCTCTTATTAAATGTTGCAGTACAAATTTATGACTGCGTTATACCGGATGGCAACCTCCCAAATCGATAACCGTAAAACGACACTACTGGTTTTTCTGTGTTATTTCGAAAAATGCTTCGCAACCGCTTCCATATCTTTATCTCCGCGCCCGGAGAGGCAAATGACCAGCGATTCTTGCGCTGACATTTTTTTGGCTAAAGAAACCCCATACGCAATTGCATGGGCGGATTCCAACGCCGGAATAATCCCTTCCGTGCGGGAAAGTATTGACATGCCTTCTAACGCTTCCTGATCGGTAACGGAAGTATACGTAACGCGTCCGCTATCTTTCAAAAAGGAATGTTCCGGGCCAACGCCGGGGTAATCCAACCCGGCGGAGATGGAATGCACATCGCTGATTTGCCCCTGGGGTGTTTGTAACAAGTAGGTTGCCATTCCGTGCAGCACGCCGGGGGAACCGTAGGAAAGCGTTGCGGAATGATCGCCGATTTTAGCGCTTCTGCCGCCGGCTTCCACGCCGTAGAGTTTTACGCTTTTGTCTTTTAAAAAAGGATAGAACATGCCCATCGCGTTTGATCCGCCGCCGACGCAAGCGACAACCGCATCCGGTAACCGGCCTTCTTTTTCCTGATGCTGCTTTCTGGTTTCCTCTCCGATAATGGATTGAAAATCTCTTACGATCATCGGGTAGGGATGCGGACCGACCACGGAACCGATGCAGTAGAATGTATCATTCACATTCGTTACCCAATCGCGAATTGCTTCGTTGATGGCGTCTTTTAACGTGCGGCTGCCGGATTCCACAGGAATAACCTTTGCCCCCAAAAGCTCCATACGAAATACATTTAAACGCTGGCGAACAATATCTTCTGCCCCCATGTACACCAGGCATTCCAGGCCCATTTTCGCCGCGACCGTTGCCGTTGCCACCCCGTGCTGCCCGGCCCCGGTTTCCGCAATAATGCGCTTTTTGCCCATGTGGCGAGCTAACAGTAATTGTCCAATGGCGTTGTTGATTTTATGAGCGCCGGTGTGGTTCAAATC
>CAXHHS010001337.1:0-1674 GCA_964015645.1 uncultured bacterium | reverse complement strand
TCGGCCTCGATGATTACTTCGATTACTATTGGAACAAGCGCTTTAAGGCCGAACTCGGTTATCGCATTTCAAAATTGGATACCCGCTTAATAGTTGGTTTTCACAACGAAACGCATTCTTCCTTGCAGAAAAACACCGATTTTTCGATCTTTAACAAAAGCCATATTCAACGGGAAAATCCGGCAATTCAAGAAGGTACGATGCGATCTTTTTCCGTGTTGATCGATGCCGGTGAAAGTTATGTTCCTTTCGGCCTTTTCGGGCAAAAACGCGCCAGCCTGCGCATTGAGCACAGTTCGCCGGATATCTTTTCCAGCGATTTCGATTTTACCCGTTTCGATTTTACTCTCGATTGGCGTATCAACACATTTTATACTCGCCGAATTTTACCGAATGCATTGGATTTTCGGATCGTTGCCGGAACATCCACTGGCACTCTCCCGCTGCAACGCTTCGGCGTTCTTGATGCCAGTTTCCATGCCTTTAAACCGTTTGGCGTATTTCGCACACTAAATGGAGTTCCCTACGAGGGAGAACGTTATGCCGCACTCTATTGGGAACATAATTTTCGCACGATTCTGTTTGAAAGGCTTGGCTTATGGGGATTGGCAAAAAGCGGTATAAGTATTATATTGTTCGGTGCGCATGGAAGAACCTGGATTTCCGATGAGACGTTTTCTCGCCTCGAACACACGCCGCGCTACCTCGATGATTTTCATCACGAAATCGGTATCTCGTTCAGCCATATATTTAAACTCTTCCGCCTCGACCTCGCCCAACGCCTCGATCGCTCAGGATTCTACGCCGGTTTTGGAATGACGCGGTTCTTTTAATTTCGTTCACCTACAAACATAAAAACATTTTATTTTGCCCTTACAGGGCTTGGTCTGTTTCTAATTTTACTTTCCCAGGGCGATGCCCTGGGCTATAATGTTTTTCCCTTTCAGGGAAGTAGTAGTATAATATTTTTTCATTCCGTAGTTTGGAGTGAAAAAATATTAGTCGGTGTCACTGCCGTAGTGCCAAAACGTTTTAAAATAATCGCGGCGGTGTTCCTTTTGGATGCCAATGTATTCAAACATCACATTAAATCCGAAATTCCACAGGATTAGAAACACGACGACCAGTATCAAATTCACTTTCCAACTAAAGGGAAAGAAAACCAAAATTCCCAGGAAAAAGCAGGAGAGCATTAGCATTTTTGCCAGGTGCCAGGCATCCCAAAGCTGCCCGGGGGTTGGCAATTTATCAAACCCGGGAATTGTCGCCATTATTTTTTTTAGCCAGCCCGGGTATGGGAAATAATTTATAAGCCGCACAATGCCCTTTGCCGGATCGCCATCCACATAATGCAGCCGCCAATCGGATGAAAACCAGCGACTCCAAAAGGGGTCTTTAATCTTTTCTTTAAAAATCGATCTATTGTAGCGGTGGGCAATTACGTCCATTACACCATTAAATAAAGCGGCTAATGTCCACAAAACCATTGCGGCGATTAAATCTGCGATTACCATTTGCTTTATTCCTTTATTATAATTTAGAGTCCTCATTAAACTATTTAAACGAGCCGGTTAATTTTCTAACAACGGCCTTTAAGATTTCCTAAACTTATACAGTTTAAAAAATTTAACAAATTGTTTTCAAATATTGAAATTTATCAACATCTTTCTTTGT
>CAXHHS010001336.1:0-1676 GCA_964015645.1 uncultured bacterium | reverse complement strand
CAAACTGCCTGGCGCTACTGCAAGTAAACCGGAATCGATTCCCACCTACCGGGTAGATTATGATTTTTTATCATTCTTCGGGCTTGAGATTGTCGCAGGGAGGAACTTCTCGCCGGAGTTTGCGACCGATAC
The DNA here is from genome assembly GCA_964015645.1 of uncultured bacterium. Lineage (GTDB taxonomy): Bacteria > Calditrichota > Calditrichia > RBG-13-44-9 > J075 > CAXHHS01. Next base: position 1,544 of record CAXHHS010001336.1, on the reverse strand, counting down.
CGCCGCCTTTGTAATCAATGAAACAGCCGCAACAAAATTTGGCTTCCGGGATTCAAACCGGACACTTAATGAGATCATCGAACGGGATGGTGGAAAAACCGGGCGAATCATTGGCATTTTGAAGGATTTTCATTTTGCTTCGCTGCACCGGCAGATTGACCCGCTGGTAATGGAACTGAATCCGGACCTGTACTTTTGGATTATTCTAAAACTGGCGCCAGGTGATATTCCCGGGACAATGGCACATGTTGAAACCACTTATCGAAATTATTTACCGGGGCAGGGATATTTATATCATTTCCTGGATGAGCGCCTCGACCAGCAATATCATACTGAGATACAGTTGGGTAATATCTTTCGCTATTTTGCACTCCTGGCGATTTTCATCGCCTGCCTGGGATTGTTTGGATTGGCTTCCTTCACTGCTGAGCAACGCACCAAAGAGATCGGTATTCGTAAAGTGTTAGGTGCTTCCGTTTCACAAATGATTGTGTTACTGACACGGGAATTTGCCTTCTTGATTTTGATTGCCAGCCTTATCGCCTGGCCGATCGTCTGGTATGTGATGAACAGTTGGTTACAAGAGTTTGCTTATCGAATTGATCCTGGCTTCGGTATCTTTCTGCTTTCCGGTGTTCTGGTATTGTTGATTGCGCTACTTACGGTTAGCTATCAGGCGATTAGTGCAGCGCTTTTAAACCCGGTGGAGTCGTTGCGGTATGAATGATTTTGTTTAGTAATTCGATGATTTGGCGATTTCGTGATTTAAAAATGGTCAATTGCTAAATCACCGAATTGCTAAATAAGTAAATGGTTTAATCAAATTCCGGCAGGTTGTTCCAACTGCGAACTTGTACTTCTGAAAGCGTGAAATTTTGTTCGCCGCCGTAGATAAGACAGGCATTTTTCGGATCGCTTCTGGAGAGTTCATTGAAATAGTGAAGCCCTTTGAAAAATTTTGTTTGAATAACTTCAGCGGCTTTGATTTCCATTGGATACAGATTTCCGGCTTTTTCCAGTAACAGATCAATTTCGTTTCCAGAATGATCACGCCAAAAGTAGGGAGAAGGGCGGATGCCTTTGTTGAAAAAATGTTTCAGAATTTCAACGATGATAAAATTTTCAAACAAAGCGCCCCGGACAAAATGGTGTTTTAGCTCATCTACGGTGTGAATATTCAAAAGCGAGCAAGCAAGCCCAGTATCGTAGAAATATAGTTTAGGCGTTTTTACCAAACGTTTGTTAAAGTTTTGAAAAAAAGGCGGCAACGTAAATACGTGAAAACCGGTTTTGAGAATGGACAGCCAGCGTGTCACGGTTTTTTGGTCTACACCGGATAATTTGCCGACTTCCGTTTTGTTAAACAGTTGCCCAATACGCCCTGCACAGAGTCGCAGAAAGGTTTGGAAAGTATCGAGATCCGTGACGTTGACAATTTGGCGCACATCTCTTTCCACGTATGTTTGGATATAAATAGTCCACCGGGGCACTTTCTTTATCATAAAGCCGGGGATAAAAACCGTGAAAGATGTATTCGAGCGCAG
>CAXHHS010001335.1:0-1685 GCA_964015645.1 uncultured bacterium | reverse complement strand
CACCAAGAAGCTCGTCGGCAGCGTCAGATGTGTATAAGAGACAGGGTGAGATGAAATCGCCCAGTTCATCTTTTTGGGCATCATGCATGGGAAAGCCGCTGGTTTTGCCCAGGGCTTTCGGCCATTTACTATGGTGAATGTTGTTGAGGAGAATATTAAAAATGCGGTGATGGCTCCCTATAAGCAAATCACGATGGCGTTCGCTGTTTAGCTCGTGAAACCAGTTAAGCTCTTTCATACAATATTCGGATTCCGGGTAATTGCGGGAATGAAGAGCAAAAAACAGGGCGGAAGCCCCGATGGTTTCCTTAATCTCTTCGTTAAAGAGGGTGTTACCGGATAGTTCTTTATCGCGCCAGATTTTTAGCTGTTTGAAGCCCCGGCGTTTGGTGAGCCAGTTTTCCAGGGCATTATGGAACTGGACTACCCAGCCCGGCTGGTTGCCAATCGGGGAATTATCATTGTGCGTATAGCTGATGATAATGTCGTACTTAAACCCGTGAGCCTCGGCCATATCCGTTATCCGATGCGTTATCCGATTGGTAATCGATCAAATCAATTTTTATTTGACACAAAATACGGCGAATCGGGAAAAATTGCAAGGGTTTCATTGCGTGTTGTTTGCAAAGGCGGTGTTCGGGAAAAATTTCTGGCTGCAACCTTCTTCCAATTCGGTTTGTCAGATTTCCTGACAAACAAACCATAGGAGCCTGCTATGTTTCGACATTATTTACAAACTGCTTTTCGAAATTTACGAAAATATAAAGGCTACACCCTCATCAACGTGCTGGGATTGGCCGTTGGTATGGCCTGCACGCTGCTGATTTTTCTTTACGTTCAGGATGAACTCAGCTACGATCGCTATCACGAAAACGCCGACCGCATTTACCGCATGGTGGTGAATAAAACCTTTAGCGGCAAGACGACGCAATCCGCTGCTACCGGTGCACCATTCGGGCCGTTTTTTCAGGAAGGATTTCCGGAGGTTGAACAATATGTGCGCTTTCGCCAAACGGATAAAGTATTGATCTCAAACCAGGAAAAACGGTTTTTCGAAGAGCGATTTTTTTACGCCGATGCCAGCTTGCTGGATGTTTTCTCCTTTCGCCTGCTCGATGGCAATCCCGAAACCGCACTGCAAGCGCCTTATTCCATTTTAATCACCGAAGCAATGCGAGAGAAATATTTTGGCGCGGAAAACCCGCTGGGCAAAACCCTCACCATCCGCGATCGCGAATACACCGTCACCGGGGTTTTGGAAAATATTCCGCAGAACTCCCACTTCCGGTTTGACCTGGTAGCCTCCTTTGCTACTTTGCAAGATATTGAGCCGAGAGCGTTAAATCATCCCGGTAATATGTGGTATCACACCTATTTCCTCTTAGCCCCCGGCACAGATGCCGCAGCGTTGGAACGCAAAATCCCCGATTATATCGAGCAGAATTTCGGCGCTCACGTACGAAAAGTAACCACGGTATTATTTCAGCCGCTAACCAGCATCCATTTACACTCCCACCGGGTGGGGGAAATCGAGGCCAATAGCTCCATCACCACCGTGTATGTTTTCTCCGCAATTGCGATATTTATTTTACTGATCGCCTGCATCAATTTTATGAATTTGGCGACCGCTCGCTCCATCAGCCGGGCAAAAGAAGTTGGCGTTCGCAAAGTATTGGGCGCTTATC
>CAXHHS010001334.1:0-1689 GCA_964015645.1 uncultured bacterium | reverse complement strand
TGTATAAGAGACAGATATCAATACCACGGTCAGGTAATCGCGATAGCGCAGGTTGTGAGCAGCTTGTAAAACTTCATCCGGTGGCGGCGGGTCCAGGGCAAAAATCAACTCTCGTAATGGCATGCTGGAAATAAAATGCCCACCGGCAAACTCATTCCATTCTTCTGATGAATTCCGAGTATAAACACACTCTACCTGCCCATTTTTATGTCGCACCCGGCTTACTCTCTCGCCGTGAAGGGTTGGATTTCCTTGTGCCGCCAGCTTTTTTTCACAATCCTCCCACATCATTCCCGGGCCTAAACGAGGATAATGAAACTGTTCGATAAGCGTCGTAATCAAATCGCCATTTTTGATTGTTCCGTTGCTGCTAAACAATGCATTATAAAGCGCCTTTTTTAGCGACAGGTTTTTGATACGCTGCGCAGCCCAATCTGCGGAAATCTCGCTGCAAGGAATCCCCCAAACTTTTTCCGTATAGGTCTTGAAAAAAATTTGGTATAACCGGTACCCAAAACGATTGGCGACCCATTGTTCGAAATTATTTTCATCGGCCATTGCTCCCGGGAAAAATTTTGCTTTACTATAGCTTAACATCACCCGAAATGCCTCGAAAGGCCCCAGGCCGGAGAGGGCGTTAAATGCTTTAAGCGGATAATCGAAGAAATGCCCCCGGTAATGAATACGGGAAAGCCGTGGCCGCAACAAGAAATCTTCTCCTAAAATTTCTTCCCATAACTCGTTGATATAGGGAACTTTGGAGAAAAAACGATGGCCGCCAATATCAAACCGGTAGCCCTGGTAATTGACCGTACGAGATATTCCACCAACAGTATTATCGGCTTCCAAAATCACGGAATTTTTACCCAATTTGGAGAGTTCATACCCGGCAGTAAGCCCAGCCGGCCCGGCACCGACAATTACAACCGGGCGGTTTTCGTCGTGCTTGGTATCCATATTATATATTCCTTAAAGGGTATCGAATTCTGGGATGGCCTCTTAGTGTGCCTAGAAAGAAATCGACAATTCCGATGGCAAATGCAAGACCGCTATAGACATAATAAAACCAATGCCAGGGCAGTACTTTTATCGTAAACCAGCTTCCGCGCTTTTCCCGGAAAAATTGATAAAGTTGCCGATTTAGAAAAATGAGGAAACAACTCATCACAGCGAAAAGCATGAATAAAACGGGCTGCCAAAATGCCGCTAAAAGTGCTACGGGCAGCAGAAATGTTAGGATAACACTTGCCCGGCTGGCAGAATCCGTATTCAAATCGTTTAGAAAATTGCGGTCTCGTAAGATTAACGCTGTCCAGGGCAACGCTCGCTGGAAAAAATCCGTTTTTACAATCGAAACAGCGCTCCAGCGTTTTAAATGTTTAACCTGTATATCTTTACATAACTGAATTTGGTACCCGGCTTTCTTCAGGCGATATCCTAATTCAATGTCTTCGATTGCTGGTTTATCGAATAAGGTTTCGTTAAAACCGTTAAATTTTAGAAAAACGTCTCGCCGAATTGCGCCGCATCCACTCCAGAAAGTTGAGGCGTTTTTATTTCCGGTTTGGTGCACATAGTGGTGCAATAAATTTCGATATTGAGAAAGAAAATTCGATTTTCCGGGAGCGTCATCGTAAGAACCGAAAAGGGCGCTGAGTTGAGGAGTGGTGGAAAAGATTTCTTTTACTT
>CAXHHS010001333.1:0-1690 GCA_964015645.1 uncultured bacterium | reverse complement strand
GATTATGTCCTGGCGGATAATATAACAGCTGTAAAAGAAGCCCTGGCCCAGGATTATTGGAGCGATCTTTTTCGCGCATTTGTCGCCCTGATTATTTGGATTCCCTATTTCAAAAAATCAAAACGGGTAAAGGCGATTTTTATTCATTAATGGCGTGTAGGGGTTTTCGCCCTTTAATCTATATCATCCCTTTCCTTCCAATTGCGCATCATCAAAATCACCTCATGTTGATATGAATTATAAAAAAGCTTTTTTTATTGAAACTTCGAGTTTATATTCTCGTTCAGTTGCTGACTCTCGGTCAGAAACTGTAAATAATTTACTGAATGAGAGGTTACGGAAAGGATTCAAAAATGGGAATTGCGGAAAGAAGAGAGCGGGAGAAGGAGCAGCGCCGGAATACGATTTTAGATGCAGCAGAAAAATTATTTATTGCCAATGGCGTTGCAAATACCACCATGGATGAGGTCGCGGAAGAAGCCGAGTTTAGCAAAGGCACGCTCTATCTTTATTTCAAAAATCGGGATGATATATTTTTTGGTGTAAACCTGCGAGGGTTAAATATTTTAAAATCACTATTTGAAGAAGCAATCGCTACCGAGGGAAACGGCCTTTGCAAGGTTCGTGAAATCGGCAAAGCATACTATCGGTTCTCACAAGAATTCCCCAATTATTTCACGATCTTTATGTCATTTGATCCCGAAAAAATGGACATCACAGACATGGAATCAAACGGATATAAATGTCATCATTGTTCCGAAGAGGTTATGGGGGTTGTGGCAAACGCCATTCAAATTGGGATCGATGACGGCAGTATTCGCCCGGAACTCGATCCGATGAAAACCGCTTACATTTTATGGGGGCAAACGACCGGAATTATTCAAATCATCGTAAAGCAGGGCGAACATTTACAAGATCATCACAACATTAACCCGGAAGATTTGATCCCGGAATCATTCAGTATAATTCACCACGCGTTAATGCAACAGTAATGCGAAATTTCATTTCGCATAAAAAATATCTTTAAAAAGTGCATCTCAGCGTTTCGGGATCGCACTACTTTTTTAACACAAGAATGACTCTTAGTCATTAAATTTAAACAAGTTAAGGAGTTTGAAGATGTTTCAAAAAATCCTACCTGTTCTACTTTTAGTCACTTCCTTAACAGTATTTGCAGAAAACAACGTTCTGCAAACATATATCAATGAAGGTTTGAAAAGCAACCTTGCGCTACAGCAACAAGAATTTTCACTTCAAAAGAGTTTGAAGGCGTTAGAAGAAGCACGAGGACTTTTTTTACCATCTCTTGACATCCTGGCGCGCTACTCTCGCGCAAGCGGCGGCAGAGATATCGAGTTTCCGGTCGGCGACATTATCAATCCCATGCAGCAAACGCTAAACGACTTGATCGGCCAACAGGCGTTTCCGGCCAATATCGACAATGTCAACATTCCGTTTTTACGCTCGGAGGAGCAAGAAACCAAACTTCGGGTGGTTCAACCTCTATTTGAGCCAAAAATCCTCTACAATTATAAAATACAAAAGAACCTCTCCGCGTCGCAAAAAGCGCAGCGCAACGCCTTCGCGCGGCAACTGGTTTCGGAAATCAAATCCGCTTATTTCAATTATCTCAAAACCATTGAAATTTTAAACTTGATCGATAGAACCGAAATTCTATTAAAAGAAAACC
>CAXHHS010001332.1:0-1691 GCA_964015645.1 uncultured bacterium | reverse complement strand
CTTCCGGCAGTTTTCCTCGCATCACCTCTGTAACCGTTACCATTTCTTTTTTATGCCGTCCACGCATGGAAGCGCAGAGTTGGGTCGCTTCAATTTTTACCATAACGCCGGCCGGTTTTAGCGAGCGCATCATTTCCCCGGCAATTTGCCGCCCCAGGCGTTCCTGAATTTGCGGCCGCTGCGCGTAAGTATCGACAATTTTAGCAATATCGGAAAAACCGGCCACGTGATTGTTTTGCGGCGCATACAAAATATCCACTTTGCCAAAAAACGGAAGCAGGTGATGCTCGCATACGGAGTAAAATGCGATATCTTTAATTCGAATCAAATCGCCTTCGCCGACTTCTTCGGAAAACCCAATTTCAAGCGAGGCGTCTTTGCTCAATCCGGCAAAGATCTCTTCGCACATTTCCGCCACGCGCCGCGGGGTATCTTTCAGGCCCTCGCGAGTAAGGTCTTCCCCGATTCCTTCCAACATTAACCGAACGCCTTGTTCGATTTTCTTTTTATCCATTTTATAAACAGTCGTTTTTGCAGCTTAAACCTCCCGGAGGTTCCGGGATAGCGTATTTATTACGCAAAATTATATTTTGACCTATATTTCAACTTTAAGTTAGGCTTAAACCTCCGGGAGGTTCTCAGATACAAAATAGGTATAATTTAAAGAAAAACCCAACGGATCAATGTACTTAATACCCGTTGGGTTTTCATTATAGGCTTCAAATTTTAGATTGGCCCGGTATAAAAATCAGCTCTCTTTTGTTTCAATATCAGGTTCATCTTTCGATTTATTACTTTTGGTAACAGAAGGTGATTTATCAGAGCTAACAGCAGATTTTGGTTTTCTTGTCGCCGGTTTTTTGGGTGTTTTGGAACCGGATTTCCCATTGCTCTCCTGGGATTTAAAGGTTGCATATCGCCTTCCGGTCGTTTTCCGAGGTAATTCTTTTCCTTCAACCACAAGGTCTATTTCTTCGCTATCCAGCAGTTCTCTTTCCAAAAGTGCATTTGCTAACAGGTGCAATTTATCAATGTTATCCGTTAATAATTTTTCCGCCCGGTCTTCTGCTTCCCGAACAAATCTTTTAATTTCGGAATCGATTTTTTGGGCGGTTTGTTCGCTGTAGTCTCGATGGGTGGCGATTTCTCGGCCAAGAAATATCTCTTCATTTTTTTTGCCCAACGCAAGGGGGCCTAATTCATCACTCATGCCCAATTCCGTTACCATTGCCCGGGCAATATCGGTTGCCATTTTTATATCGCCATGGGCGCCGGAGGTTAGTTGGCCGAAAATAATTTTTTCCGCAACTCGCCCACCCATTGCAGTACATAGCTGGATTTCGAGTTGTTCCCTGGACCTGGTATGATTATCGTCGCTGGGTAAATAATGGGTTGTTCCCAACGAGCGTCCCCGGGGAATAATGGTAACTTTATGCACCGGGTTGGCGCCCGGGATCAATTTACCGACCAGGGCATGACCGGCCTCGTGATAGGCTGTAGTGCGCTTCTCTTCTTCGCTCATAATCATGCTTTTACGTTCAATGCCCATCATAATTTTATCTTTGGCCATTTCAAAGTCTTCCATAGTAACTTTGTCCTGGTCATGGCGGGCGGCAAAGAGCGCGGATTCATTCACCAGGTTGGCCAATTCCGCTCCGGCCAATCCCGGGGTTCCCTTAGCAATCACATAC
>CAXHHS010001331.1:0-1693 GCA_964015645.1 uncultured bacterium | reverse complement strand
ATGAGACGGCCGCTAAGGAGCTTGGTTGGGAAGGTGATGCCGTCGGTCGAAAAATGGAATATTTCGGGGCGGGATCCGATGAAATCGAAAAATCCGGCGAAGTTATCGGCGTGGTGAAGGATTTTCATTTTGAATCGCTGCACCAAAAAGTGCAGCCGCTGCTAATGACGGTTACCTGGCGGCGAATGGGACATGTGGCGGCCAGGATCAGCCCGGAGAACATTCCGGCAACGCTGGCCGCTTTCGAAAAAACCTGGCATCAATTTGCCCCGCAATGGCCGTTCGAATTCGCCTTTTTGGATAAGAATCTTGAGAACTTCTATCGAAAGGAAGCCAAGCTCAATCAAATGATTCAATACTTTACCTTTCTGGCGATTTTTATCGCCTGCCTGGGGTTGTTCGGCTTAGCGTCTTTTACTGCGGAGCAGCGCACCAAAGAAATTGGCGTTCGCAAAGTGCTGGGCGCATCGCTTGGAAACGTCATTGTATTATTGACAAAACAATTCATCTGGCTGGTTTTGATTGCCAACCTCATTGCCTGGCCGTTAGCCTATTGGGTAATGAACAACTGGCTGCAAAACTTCGCTTACCGGGTTGATATTGGGTGGCAAACCTTTGCTCTCGCTGGCGTGGCTGCGCTTCTAATCACAATATTAACAGTTAGTTACCAGGCGATTAAAGCAGCGCTCACCAATCCGGTTGAGGCGTTGCGCTATGAATAAATTCGCGTGGCGCAGAGTGCATGGCGCATAGCGTAAAATACTCCCTCTGCGCTATGCGCCATGCGCTTTGCAAAAAAAGTCTGCCATATTAAAAAACTTCCTCAAAGCTCTCTGAAATCCATTCAAAGCCCCACCCAATTGCCCCCTTCATCAACAATCGCTGGCAATAAAGCGAAAAACGCCATAAATTGGCCTTCAAAAAATACAAACACAGGAGAATTTGCGATGAGCATCCATATTGGTGCAAAAGACGGGGAAATTGCGGAATCTATTTTATTACCGGGTGATCCCATGCGGGCGAAATTTGTGGCGGAAAACCTGCTGGAAAATGCGGTTTGTTACAACCAGGTGCGCGGGATGTTGGGGTTCACCGGGGAATACAAAGGGAAAAGAGTTTCCGTGCAGGGAACGGGGATGGGAATCCCATCGATCTCAATTTACGCTCACGAGTTGATTTCCGAATACAAGGTCAAGAATTTGATTCGTATTGGCACTTGCGGCAGTATTTTGCCGGAGCTGCACCTGCGGGATGTGATTTTAGCGATGAGCGCTTCCACAGATTCTCACATCAACCGCTTGCGCTTTAATGGGATGGACTACGCGCCGACGGCCAGTTTCTCTCTCCTGAAAAAAGCCTACGACGCCGCAACCGCACGCGGCAGCGATGTTCACGTCGGCAACATCCTTAGCACCGATACATTTTATAATGATGAACCGGATTCCTGGAAACATTGGGCGGAATATGGGGTTCTCGGTTTAGAGATGGAAACCGCCGCACTCTACACGCTCGCTGCCAAATTTAATGCCAATGCCCTCTCCGTTCTCACCGTCAGTGATGACATTGTGCGCCACGAAATCGCCACCTCGGAAGAACGGGAAAAGACCTTTACGCAGATGGTTGAAATTGCGTTAGAAGCGGTGGTTTGATTGCTCAATTAAGGAAACAGAGAGATTCATCGAGCATTTAAAAG
>CAXHHS010001330.1:0-1695 GCA_964015645.1 uncultured bacterium | reverse complement strand
ACGGATATTCCCTTTGCCGAAAACCAGTTTGACGCCGTTACAATTTCTTTGGGCATCCGCAATGTAAACGATGTCAATAAATCATTATTCGAAATGTATCGTGTGCTTAAAAAAGGCGGGCGGGCAATTATCCTGGAGTTCTCTTTACCCCAAAACAAATTGCTGAAACGGTTATACTTGTTTTATTTTCGAAACATCCTCCCGAAAATCGGCTCCCTAATTTCCGGCGATAGCTATGCCTACCGCTATCTAAACCAAACCGTCGAATCCTTTCCTTATGGGAAAGAATTTTGCGATCTCCTCAACTCCGCAGGGTTCACCGCTGTAAAAATGGCGCCACTGACTTTTGGTATCGCTACCATTTACCAGGGCGATAAGCCCTGAAAAATTTAGCAGTTACCACTTTACAATGCCAGGTGGCAATCCAGCGATAGTCAAAAAATTTTGACAGCCATAATCACGATGGTTGTCCAAAATGGGATTGAGAACAACGCAGCATAGAAAAATCCTCTCATTGGCCCTAACCTGTCCGTTTGATATTCCTCATTATACCAACGATCAATACTTGTATTGACACCAGTGCCGTATAGCATTTGGTTTAAAATCGAGTTTTCCACTTTTTCCGTCATTTTCTATCTCTCCGATTTTATGAATTTGACTTGTCCCAATTCTACTAATTAAACCTGGTCGATTATTTTAACTGTATGGTATTTTGTTCCTCCCGGTAAAGTATATTACAAATATCAGACCATATTTGGGGCAAGGTTAAAAATTAAATACCTGGTTTGCGTAAAACCCTTTATAATCAATAAGTTACGAAACCCATTTAAAATGACTAGAACTCGAAAGAGTTAATTAATAGTGCTAACTCTAAATATTTATTTACAATTTGATTAAAATACTGTGAAATGTTTGCGCAATTGGTGGAGGATCTTGCTGCTAATAAATTTTTGAAAACTCAACGTTAAATGTTATATTCTCCCTTCGTTTAAAATTTAAGTAATATTCAATCTTCAATCAAAAATCTTCAATAGTACCATGCCCTGGATTAAAACATTCTCATTGGAAGAAGCCAAAGGCTTGCTCAAAAAAGAGTATGAAGCAGCCATCCGTCGTGCGGGGCGAATTTGGAATGTCGTTAGCATTATGAGCCAAAACCCCCGCAGTATGAAGGCTTCGATGGATTTTTACAGCGCCATCATGTTTGGCCGCTCACCATTAAGCCGCGGCCAGCGGGAAATGCTGGCGGTCGTCGTTTCGGCAGCCAATCACTGCGTTTACTGAACGCGATCTCACGCCCATGACCTCCGTGCCGAGGTCGAGAAAGATTTTGAGATTGAAGATGAAAAAGCGGCTGATCTGTTCGTTCATCATATCGCCAGCAATTGGCGGAAGGCCGGGCTTTCGTCGGAAAATGTGGCACTTTGTCTTTACGCCGAAAAACTTACCAAATCGCCAACGGAGATGATCGAAGGCGACATCGAAGAACTTCGCCGCCACGGTTTTGATGATGCTGCCATTCATGATGCAACACAGGTGATCAGCTACTTCAACTACATCAATCGTATTGCCGATGCTCTTCATATCGAAAACGAAGATTTTATTCGCCCCTGGGAGCAATCGCCTGAACCGCTGCCTTTAAAAGATTTAACAGGAGTATAGATGGTTTCGGCAATATTGCTGGCCGCCGGGGAG
>CAXHHS010001329.1:0-1695 GCA_964015645.1 uncultured bacterium | reverse complement strand
ATACTAAATGTGCTCCAAAATAAGGGTCATTAACTTTCATCAAGCCTTCGGCGTTTGCTTTTTTAAGAGTTTCAGCGATAATTTCCAGGTTACGACGGGCGCGGCGGTATTTTTCTGCGGGATAGCGGGCCATTCGCTCCGGTTTTAGCATAAACATGATTTCGTAATAGCCGGGATTGTCAATTGCAAAATTGATATAAGTGCGGCATAGCGCTTTTAAGCGTTCGATTGGGTGATAAACAGCGGCTGCGACCGTTTCTTGCAACTCGATCAGTTTATCAAATCCTTCTTCGATAAGGTCGTGGATTAGAACGTCTTTATTAGCAAAATGAGTATAAATTGCCCCAACACTGCAGCCGACCTCGCTGGCGATCATGCGGATGGAGAATTTTTCGATACCGTGTTCAATTAAAAATTTGCGGGTCGTGTCTAATATTCTGCGACGAACATCGTTTTGAGTTGTAATCGTCATATCGCCTCTCTTTGTATGGGGCACTTGCAGTTTACTGAACACCGTTCTCAAAAGTATAACGATTTTATGAACAGTGTTCAAGAGTTAATAATTTTTTTGAAAATTAATGTAGTACATACAGACTTAAAGAATAAATAATCAATTGTTATGAATAAATTTTGCTGTTTCATGTTATACAATAACTCCCTAAAATGCAGAAAAAATAACTGAACAGAAATATGTTCTCAAAATAATCAATAAAAATTTTTACATATTCACATCCGTATGAAATATTTGTGTAATGATTTGGATAAAAAAAATTTTCGAATTGGTGTATTCATATTTTTTATCCTGGCGATAGTTACTCGATTTTTTTACATCAGCAGCGATAGTTTATGGCTTGATGAAGGGCTGAGCATCCGGTTGGCCTCCTATCCCTTTGAGAAAGTTTTGACAGAAGCACTTCCGGTTGATTATAACCCACCCTTATATCTTTTTTCTCTTCATTTTTGGATGAAGATTTTTGGCAATAGCGAAACCGCAACGCGCAGTATGTCGGCAATTTTTAGCATTTTGATGGTTCCGCTATTAGCATTGACGGGAAAACAATTGTTTAACCGTAAAATCACGTTGATTGCCCTGGCAATTTTTGTATTCTCGCCATTTCAAGTTTATTATGCCCAGGAGGCTCGTGCATATAGTTTGCTCAATCTATTATCTCTGGCTTCCGTTTACGCATTTATTCGATTGATAGAAAATCCGAATCGCTGCAACAAAACCGGTTATGTACTTGCGACATTTCTTTTAATACATACCCATATTTACGGATGGTTTATTGTATTATTTGAAAATGTTTGGATGTTGTTCATCTCTTATAAAGAGAAACCCGCTATCAAATTCATCCACTGGATTCTTCTTCAAGGAATTTTACTGCTGCTCTTGATTCCTTATTCTACTGTGTTGATACCATTGGTATTGGGAATTCCAAAACAGCTATGGATAAATCCGCCTTCCCTATTGCACCTGGGCGGCACGTTCGTCCAATTTTGCGGTTCGATATTGCTTTGTGCTATGTTTTGCGGGCTTATTCTTTATTTAATGTGGCGATCAATTTATAAAAAAGACTTTATGGAAAAAAAATTGCTAAGCACAATTTTTACAATTACTTGGATAGTTATTCCCGTTTTTATTCCGTTTATATTTTCCCTGGTTTTAACGCCGGTTTATTTAACCCGGTATCCGAT
>CAXHHS010001328.1:0-1696 GCA_964015645.1 uncultured bacterium | reverse complement strand
CCATTTTAATTTTTTATCATCGAAGGTAACTTCTTCTACCACGTCGCCTTCCAGGGTGGTGAGTTTTTCCAGGGCTTTTTTATCGATCATTTTGAAGATTTTCGCTTCCGATTCACAAACCGGGCATTTAACCGGTTTTACTTCCGTGGCAGCGTAACCGCATTCCTGGCAGATATAGGTTTCGGAATCCACAGATTCCACTTTGGCGATAGCCGCTTCTTCCGCGATAATGCCCATTGCCAGCATCGCTTTGCGCGGTAAAATGGGGGCCATTGCTTTTTCGATAATTTTGCGGCTGATCACCGAGTGCCCTCTTTCCATCGCGTAGCGGTGAATTGCGGTGCGGGCGATCCCCCGCACGCCTTCCGGGGCAGTCGCAACCAGCGCTTTGGCTTCATCCGTCCAGGTCATCGATTCTTCCGCCTGAATATCGATAGCCGGGGTAAACCGTTTGCTGGAAAGATAAACATTACAAGGCACCATTCGTAGCAAATTCTCGGTATTGCCGCCAACATCCATGTCTTCATCGCTGTGTACGCCGATTCGACCTAACACCAGCAGCCAGGGGCGTTCCCGCCGCGCGTATTGCAGAATTTTCTCAAACGCTTTTCCATCCAGCAGGGTGATTTTGAGGTTTACATCATCTTCCAGGGCAATAGTGCGGGCCACTTCCAGGTGCGATTGGTAAATTTTCGCCAGACCGGTATCGATCACATCCTCGTGCAACTGCTCTTGCTCTTTAAATTTAAAGACTTTTGAGGCCTTTTCCGTCAGCACATTGGCGATACTATTGAACATAGTGTAGTGCAGGTAAGGATCGTAAACGGCGATTGCTTCCACTTCTTTATTGAGCGCTTTGCCCAACTGGATAGCGGTTTTTAGTCCGGCAAACGACTCCGGGCTACCATCGATGCAAACCACAATGTTGCCGCCATTTCCGGATTCATGTTTTACTTCGCCATTGCCATTTGATTTTAATTGATCTTCCAGTTCGGAAGTGTTTTTGATCACCAGCATATCGGTTTTGGTGCGGCGAACTACTCGTTCGCAAACGGTGCCGATGACGCTGTCTCTTACGGCGCCAAGTCCCAGGGCGCCCATCACCACCAAATCATAATCGCTGGTGTTGATATCGTCTACCAGCACTTTGTAGTTTTTACCGTCGATCATTTTCGGCTCAAAGGGCAGTTTGGCCAATGCGCATTTTTGCTGCATGATGTGCAGATAAGAATCGGATATCAGCTCCAATCCCATGGTAATCAGCGTATCGTGAATGCTGCGCTGTTTTTCCAATTCCTGTTCCACCTGGTATTCCGGCGGCAGGGTAAATTCCATTTGTTTAAAGCGAATATCGTGCATGCGCGCGGCGTAAGCGTGGCAGCCCACCAATTCCGATCCGAAAATTTTGGCAAAGTGAACGGCCATTTCGATACTGGTCATGGAATGGTCGGAATTATCAACCGGCACGTAAATCTTTTTGAACATTGGCTTCCTCCTGTTGGCCTTTGGCGGTTTTATCTTAGAAGTTTTTTGACGGGATCAACGGGATTAACATGATGATTTTTTTAAGGATAAAGGGTGAAGGATAAAAATTCCGGTTGGAAATAAGAATACCTCTGAAATTTATTAGAAGGTTTTTGGTTATTTTTTTTGCCGGTGCATTTCGGCAAAAAAAGAAAATAAAGGATTTCAATTA
>CAXHHS010001327.1:0-1703 GCA_964015645.1 uncultured bacterium | reverse complement strand
CTGCCGCTGCCAACGCGAACGCCTTCACCCAACCGCACCATGCCGTAATACGCGGCGCCGATTGCCACTGCCAGTTCAGGGCGAGGATTTTCCAATTCCGCCGGCAGCCAATCGCTTCCGGCAGCGTTTTGAAACCAGCTTCCGATCACATTTGAAAGATGGTTGCGAATCGATTGCGGTGTTAGCGCCCCGCCGTTATAGAGCACAAAATCAGGGAAAACAGCGGAACGGTCGGTTTCCGTTCGCAGCAGATTTTGAAATCGTCGCCAGAATTGCGCCAGGTGGCGAGTAATCGCCGGGTCTTGAACGTAGGGCAGGCCGAATTCCGTTAATCCTTTGCGCGGTTCGCTGCCGGGAGTATCTTCGAATTTGCTTTCCGGGAAAAATCCTTCGATAATCAACTTGCCGATTTGTTCTTGCGAGAGGCTGCCTTTCAGTGTTCCGGCAATCAATTTACCGGCGGCGCCCATGACGGTGATGTCCATTTTCGCCATCGTATCCGGAGCGCCGAGCAGCGTTTCTTTCGCTTTGCGGCATTGATACACTAATTGATGCCAGCGGCGGGTATCCAATTTGCCGGGCTGTCCCATCAATTCGGTTTCCAGGTAACGGCCGAGGGCGAGATCCATGTTATCGCCGCCTAACATCAAATGATCACCGACAGCCAGGCGATTAAAACGCAAACCTTTTTCCCCTTCGGCAATTCCGACGATGGAAAAGTCTGTAGTACCACCGCCAACATCGCAAACCAGGATAAGCTGGCCGTTTTGCATTTCCTTTTGCCAACCATCTTCATGGCGGGAGAGCCAGGCGTAAAAGGCAGCTAACGGTTCTTCCACCAAAACCACCCGCGGGATACCGGCTTTTTGAGCGGCGCTAACGGTGAGTTCGCGGGCCACTTCATCGAATGAAGCAGGAACGGTGAGGATAATGAGTTGCTGATCAAAAATATCCTCTTCCCTACCCCCGCTTTTGCGTTCATCCCAGGCTTCCCGAATATGCTGTAAATAGCGCATGCTTGCCTCCACCGGGGATGCCTTTGGGATTTCTTCACTTACCCCCCAGGGTAAAATATTGGCAGTACGATCCACGCCCGCGTGGCACAGCCAGGATTTTGCCGATGCCACCAACCGCCCGGGCACTTTTGCCCCTTGCTCGCGGGCAAATTCGCCAACGATGTATTCTCGTTCTTTATCCCAGGGCAACGCCGCGCTGCCGGACGGCAAATCGTATTCGCCGGGCAAATACATAAACGATGGTAAAATCGAGCGATTGGCGATTCCGCCGGTTTCTACCAGTTGCGGTATTTCGAAAAAGTGGATCGGGCGTTTGCCGGAAGCTGGCAGCTCCTGGGTTAAATCGACATGGGCCACGGCAGAGTTTGTAGTGCCGAGATCGATGCCGATGATGTAGTTGTAGGTGAGGTCTTGCGTTACAAAAGGTGTTTTCATATTTTCTACTTATTTTTTGACCACGGATTACACGGATTTTCGCTGATTAAATTATCACCGCTTTCATTTTTAAAAGCTTTGAAGGTAATAATGTAAACAAGATTGGTGGGTGATGTATCATTAAAAAATGCAAATTAAGGAATAGCGATAAGAAGGTATACCCTGCAGATAGATTTATTTAAAAAAATTGAAATTGCCCAGGTATGAAACCTCGGCTCTAATTTTAATTTCGTCAGTATTAGAGCGTTTTAA
>CAXHHS010001326.1:0-1708 GCA_964015645.1 uncultured bacterium | reverse complement strand
CTCGTCGGCAGCGTCAGATGTGTATAAGAGACAGCTCGTAATACTCCGGATCAATCTTTATGATGGTGATTTTAGAATCGCCGGCAATGGATTTTCGGGGAGATTGAAATTCGCCGATAAATAGCCCTTCATCAACCTTTTCCCAAACAGATTCCTGGCCCTCGATAAATGTAGTCAAAAGAATGAATAGCAGGGAAATTACAACAAACTGCGGGCGGTTCAACATGCGGAAAAACCTCTCTCCGGTTTTTACAATACCAGTGGTCAGCAAAAATTTATGCCCCGAAACCGCTCAATATTAAGGTATAAACTACCCGTTCGCAACTATAAATGAACGCAGTAAGAATATTTTGATATATCATTTTGAATGGTTAAATTTTTTCGCGAGCCAGATAGATAGGTTATAGTGATTTAGGCATTCGTAAAGTATTTCATAATTATGTGCGAGGTCAACGATGGGAATTTTCAGAACGCTTTTGTTATGGGGGTCGGAAAACCGCTGGTTGCGAGAAACCGCTCCGAAACTGTTTTTTGTTCGCAAAGCGACCAAACGCTTTATGCCCGGGGAAAAACTTGCTAACGCTATTGACGCTGCAAAAACGCTGCAAGAAAAAAAACTCTCCACGGTATTTACACATTTGGGTGAAAACATCAATTCTTTGGAAGAAGCAAACGTGGTAACAGAGCATTATCTGCAAGTTTTGAAAGAAGTAAACGCCACAGGGCTGGATACGGAAATTTCTTTAAAATTGACCCAGATTGGCCTGGATCAGGACGTTGAGCAAGCCTATCGCAATTTCCAAAAAATTACTCGTGAAGCCGCCAAACTAAATAATTTTGTATGGATTGATATCGAAGGCCGGGATTATACTCAGGTAACCATCGATTTTTATGAACGCGCTCGAAAAGAATTTCCCAATACCGGGTTGTGCCTGCAAGCATATCTTTACCGCACACATGATGATATTGAAAAATTACTGTCCTTATCACCGGCAATTCGCCTGGTAAAGGGCGCGTATAACGAGCCGAAAGAAATTGCCTTCCCGGAGAAAAAAGATGTTGATGACAATTTTTTTAAACTTTCCGAACAACTGCTCCGGGGAGCGCAAAAAAATGGCGCCCGGGCGGCATTCGCCACGCATGATACCAACCTGGTTTCTCAAATCGAACAAGCTGCGAATTCGCTGCAAGTGCCGCAGGGTGAACTGGAATTTCAAATGCTCTATGGTATCACGCCTCGCGAGCAAATTCGCCTGGTAGAGCAAGGGCACAAAGTAAGGGTGCTCATTAGCTATGGAGAGTTTTGGTTTCCCTGGTATATGCGCCGGTTAGCCGAACGACCGGCTAATGTGATGTTTGTTTTGAAAAGTATCATTTCAAAGTAGATTTTTTGTAACCAATCGAAAGGGTAGGGGAGATGCCGGAAACGATAAAAGATCAGCTCAGCGCTTTTTTACAATGGTATAACGACTTATATGGAAAAGAGTGGTATGTGGAAAATTCGGAAGCGCTTCTTAAATTGCTTGCCGAATCAGGGCAGAAGAAATCGACCGCCAGTACGCCGGTAGGCGGAAATACGCCGCTGCTGAAGTTTAAATCCGAAATCGAAAATTGCCAGAAATGCTCGCTGCACAAAACCCGCACCAATTTCGTTTTTGGCGATGGAAATGGAAATGCAGATATTATGTTTATCGGGGAAGCGCCGGGG
>CAXHHS010001325.1:0-1712 GCA_964015645.1 uncultured bacterium | reverse complement strand
GAGACATCAATGGCCTATGGGCAACTTAAATTGTCAAGCTAACTTGAACTGCGCCTAATAAGTTTATAATTTGTTGTATCTACAGTTGGTTACTAAGGTTAAGGGGGTGAGATAGAGTAATTTTTGTTGTGAGATTGCTCAATTGCGATTATCTCATTCCCTTAACCTTAGTAACAATTCATAACTCGAAAACTAAAACCTTATTACCTTATTTTTCACCATTCTCTGATGTATCAATTTTAGAAACCAACCAATTTGAACGATACGCGAACTTTAACGCGGCAATAAATTTATACCATCAATTTCGTTGGATGGAGAAATGCCTAACAGGTTCGCCAGGGTTGGTGCAATATCTGCGGTTCGGGCTTTAGAATTGATTTTACCAGACGGTATGCCTGCGCCAAGAAAAATTAACGGAACATGGGTATCGTAATCATACGGTGAGCCGTGCGTAGTGCCGGATTTGGTTTTGGCAAGGTAGTATTCCTTTCCCTGGATAATTAAATCGCCGGAGCGCCCGGGGTTAAAAGAACGTTGGTATTGTTCAAAATATTTCTGCCCGTTTTTATCGTTGTTTAAAAGCTCATCTTTGGTATAAACCGCCTGAATGCTTTCCAACTCCAAAACTTTTTCAATGATTCTTTTTTCCAGCGTTGCGGGGTCAATTCCGCTTTTTTCCATGGCAGGATAATTTATGTATAAACCGCCGGCTCGTTTAGCTAAAATGAGCTTTTCATCTAAATCAAATTCTGCTGCAACCATTTTTACAATCTTTTTAAATCGAGCAGAGCGTTCTTTGCTATTTATTCGCTTTGCCGGAAGGCCCTGGCGAATCAATTCCTCCGGTAAGGGCATCACGCCATGGTCGCTGCTTAACATCACGATGTAGTTTTCGCTGCCCACTTCGGCATCTAAAAACTCGAAAAACTTACCGAGGTATTGATCAAGCCGGATGTAATAATCCAGTGCTTCCTGGCTAAACGGGCCGTAGCGATGGCCAATTGCATCGGCAGCCGAGCAGCCGACAAACAGCAAATCCGGCGTTGCGTCTGCACCCAATTTTTCGTTTCGAATCGCTTCTTTTGCAAATGCAAACATGAGTTCTTCACAAAAAGGCGTTTCCTTCAACGCGCCGTAATAGGCTTTATCCGGCCATTGCGATTTTTCATTCAAAAGATGCGGAAATGTATTGCTTTCTCCTTCGCCGGCAAAATCATCTTCCCGGGCAAACTGCTGGTAAATGTCTTCCGAGGGCAATAGTTTATGCCATCCGGTTTCAAAATATTGATCTACCACCCGGGATTGATTAAAGGCATTTACCCATTCCGGGTAGGCGTCAGCATAATATTCGGATGTAATTAAATTTCCATCCGCATCGTTGTACCAATAAGCGCCATCGGCATTGGGACCGGTGGAAAAAATTGCTGCGCGATCTTTGCGTGCCACGCCAAACACTTTGCTTTCAGGATACGCTTCTTTCAACCAATCGCCCAAGGTGGAAGTAAGCAAATTACGCGGCGAGCGGCCATCTTCCGTTTTTTGGTTCGAGTATCCCAATAATGGTGCTTCGCGATCTTCACAGCAATAAACCTTTTCTGCCAATTCCCGATCGTACCAATCGTTGCCGATAATACCATGCCGTGACGGAAAACAACCGGTCGATATTGTCGCATGCCCGACCCCTGTCACAGTGTATCCATGATCCTGATGGG
>CAXHHS010001324.1:0-1716 GCA_964015645.1 uncultured bacterium | reverse complement strand
CATGGAAATTTCTCTGACGCTTTAGCAGCGTGATCAACGCTTTCGATACACTACCTGTTTTGTATAAAACAATCCCTGAATCCGTGTGGATCGGTGTAAATCAGTGGCTTCAATAAAATGTGTCCGGTAGCGAAATCACCGGATTAACAGCATCTTTTTGACAGCGGCAAAATCACCGGCTTCCAGCCGGTAGATGTAAACACCGCTGGATAAATTGCCTGATTTAAAATCCACTGTATAAATTCCTGCTGCCTGGGATTGATTTACCAGTGTGCGAATCTCTTCTCCTAACATATTGTAAATTCTGAGCATAACGAAACTGGATTTCGGCAGCCCGTATTCGATTATTGTTTCCGGGTTAAACGGGTTGGGATAATTTTGCCGTAATTCAAATACGTAGGGAATATTTCCCGCGCCAATTTCGATGCCGGTGGTATTATCAATCGTAAACCGGATTCGCCTTTCAAACACAGTCCTTGCAGGGTTTCTTTGCGCTTCGATGCGGATTTGCGGAAAGTAAAAACGCGGCGCCATGAGATTAGGATAGATGGTGAAAGTAATAGCCAGCGAATCCTGCCCCGCGATTCTGGCGGCAGCCGGTTGGATGGACAGCGCATTGCTATCGGCAGTAAAAAAATCGCTAATTGAGGTAAAAAGAGAGTCGGCTCCGCTGCCGGTGTTGTGAACGTAAAACGTTGTGTCATACGATGCTAAATTTGCCGGAATATTCCCCAGGTCTAATTGCCCGGTATCGACAATAAGATTTGGTAAAACCCCGGAGATTTCGATATAATCTTCTCGCAATAAACTCAGCGGTTGCATGCCATTAGAAACCGTTAGTTTTACGGAGAAACGAGCACCTTCTTCATCAGCCACAAAGTTCCAGGCGGGATTCGGTTCGGTAGCGTCAACCGTGCCGTCATTATCGAAATCCCATTCCCAGGCATTGATGGGGGAATTGGGATCGAAAAGGGAAACATCCGTAAACTGAACGGTTAAAGCAGTGGTATCGAATCCTGCGGTTTGGCCGGCATAAAAATTAGGGCGTAAAAACCCGGAAGGGATTTCTTCCGTGACGGTTAAAAGTTGATCAACAGAAATATTTTCTAGCGTCTGTTTAATTCCCGAAGGCCACTCGATGACCAGAGAATCAACCACTGCGGCATCGCCTAAACCGAAATGGGCGTTCTGCTCTCCTTGAAAAACAAATGAGGTTGCACCGCCGGAAATAAAGCGCGTCTGCCGAACCGGATTTCCACCAATGGTTGCCTTCACACTAATTTTAGCGCCCATCGCAGACCGGTTTGATAATGTGCCTGCACATTTCACTTTTAACCAGTGATTATCGCTGCCCTGGTTATTACGGAATAAATAATTTGGCTGCGGCGTTCCGGTTGGTTGTGAGGGGATGGCGTATGTCAGAACGTATAAATCGAGATCGCCGTCACTATCATAATCGCCCCAATTACCGCCTTGCGGAGAAGGGATATTGGTTAAAATTTCACCAACATCCTGTTGCGTGGTTGCCACAAACTGGCCGTTGCCGTCATTTCGATATAATGCCGGCGATGCAGGGCTGGCAGCGAAGCGAGCGGCAAACAGATCAAGATCGCCGTCGTTGTCAAAATCCCCCCAACCGCCGAAAGTGGTGCTGGTGGCATTGGCCGTTATCGGCGTATTGGTGATGCTCATAAACGTGCCATCGCCATTATTTTG
>CAXHHS010001323.1:0-1718 GCA_964015645.1 uncultured bacterium | reverse complement strand
ATAAGAGACAGCGTTAAAATCCGTTACTACCGGCATAAAAAAACCGCTGACCGGAAGCTGTTTTTTTCGATTAACCGGCTTTCCGATGGAAAATTCGCCGGAAGATTTATTCGAAAAAATGCGCCATCGTTATCTGCAATTGCCGTTAAACCGGCGGAATTTTCCAACGCGATGTAAAATGTGATTTGCCCGGAAATATCTTCCTGCAAGACCGTAAAATTGTGTTCATTCTGAAAGTAACGAGAGGTTTTGGAAAGCTGAAATTCGCTTTCACCTTCTTTGCGGAAAAAGAGCGTTGCGGTTGTCGGATCGTCGGTGGCAAAGCGAATCAAAAAACCGTTTTGCGCGCCGATAAATAACGCCGTGGTATCCAACACGTTCAATACCGGCGGCGTGCGGTCGATGTAGACGATGGTTTTATCAACAATCTCGTTTAAGCCGCGCTGGCGCTGACGAAGGCGAAGCTCAAGAGTATAAACGGAATCGGCTAGGTTGTGGGCATCCCAAATTGCCAGCGTATCCTGCAAAGATTGTGTTGCAGGAACGTCTGTAATTGTGTGCCAATCAACCGGATTTTCGCCTGCACCGTAAGACAGTGTGTAAGAAATTAGCGAGGGGCTAAATACCGTGCCGATGATGGCCTGCTCCCTACCGGATATGCCATCCGCAGAAGCCGGGTCGATAATTTCCGCAAATCCCTGCTCGCTAATTTGCAGGCTTTTGGCGATATCGATTTGGCCATGCCCGTAAAAGCGATCCCATCCGAAAGCGCCAAAATCTCTCGCGGCAGCGTAAAGCGCACCAATCGCCTGCTCCGGGGAATCCGCCGGAAATTGCGAGCGAATTAGCGCTAAAGCCGCGCTAACCATCGGGGCAGAAAAAGAGGTGCCGGAGTGCAGCCCATAACGATTACCGATTTGAGTTGAAAAAACTTCTACACCCGGCGCAACAATATTTAGCGTGCTGCCCCGGTTGGAAAACCCGGCCAAAGCATTCGTGGAATCCGTTGCGCCAACTGAAATCGTCTCATCGAATGCGGCAGGATAATTGGGCACAATGCTTCCATCATTACCGGAAGCTGCCACAAAAATAACCCCACGGCTGGCGCCAAATTGAATGGCATCGCGCAGCAAATAGGAAAATGCCGCATCGCCAAAACTCATGTTGATAATTGCACAGCCATTTTGTACGGCGTAGATAATTGCTTCGGCAACATCATCTTCTTCCAAAAAACCGGATGAGGTACCGGCACGCAATGCCATCACCTTTCCCCCCGGGGCAATACCACTGACTCCGGTTTGATTATTTTGCGCGGCAGCGATAATTCCGGCTATCGGCGTTCCATGGCCGCCGCTGCCAAATTCATCCATGGGGTCATTATCGGGAAACAAAAAATCGCCCTGGTCGGGGAAATCCGGGGCATCGACAAAATCCCAACCGATAACGTCGTCAATGTAACCATTACCGTCATCGTCGATATTATTGATGTCGAGCGAATCGAGCATCCCGTTACCATTCAAATCCTCCGCGCTATTTATCCAAAGCTGGCCTTGCAAATCTTCATGCAAATAATCGATGCCAGTGTCGATAACGCCTACAATAATAGACGAGTCACCTGTCTCAGTTTCCCAGGCCGCTTTTGCACGAATATTTTGCAAATACCATTGATTTGTTACAAGTGGATCATCGGTTTCGGAAAATACTTTAAGTGTCTGATT
>CAXHHS010001322.1:0-1721 GCA_964015645.1 uncultured bacterium | reverse complement strand
GAGACAGATCCATAATCACGTATGATTTTTTTATTGTCAATAATTGGTATAAACTCTTTTTTATCCGGAGATATTCCCCAAGCTATTAAGTTGTCAACCTGATTGACAATAGATAAATTTTCTATTTTTTTCAAAAACTTCTCTGTTATCTTATTATGCTTAGGTCCTCCTAATAATATAATATCATTTTCGATTTGAGCATGAAGTTGATCTTCTGATAAAAGGACGTTTTTAATTTTTACTTTTTTGTACGCCCGATTAAGTGATGAAATAATTAAAGCTAAAGCTCTAACTTGCCCAATACCTGTGGCTGGAGTATGATGTTCACTTTTATCCATTTTTGTCGAAGTTGCAGTACAAATAACCAAACTGTTATGATTTTTTAGTTGCCATAAACGTTTAGTTGGAAGTATTTTAAAGAAAAGGCGATAAGCGTATGTAAGGCCAACACCGATTAAAGCCCAGGCAAGATTACTAAGAACTCCTTCTAAAACTCCATACATATTGTACATGCCTCGTCATAAACTTATAATAATGATAGGTATTTGCCTGAATCTACTCGTTTTACTTAGAGTCTAAACAAAATGAAATAATTATTCAACTTATTTTTACTAAGTAGGAAGAAGAAAAGGAAATAAATTTTATGATTTAAAATCTTAAGTGAAAAATATTTTATTTAACTGAGCAATCAACAGCATTTTTGTTATTGAATAATAACTCCCTAATCACTACATTTGCGAGTGTGAAGGAATTTAAATTTGATTAATTTTGCCTGAGTATATTACACGATTTTCCCACATTCTCGAGCCGGTTCCCACCCGTGATTGGATTATTATTTCCACCCTTTTTATCGGAATACTTATCTTAATTGCCATTTCCGAATTTATTCGCCGCCGGTTGCAATGGTCGCCGGAATTTACTCGTAAACTGGTACACATCCTTGTTGGTGTGATGATGTTTTTTATCCCGATCCTACTGCAAACATCTTCACCAATGGTGTTGATTGCCACGTTTTTTATAATCACCAACCTTTTTGCGCTTAAAAAAGGGGTGTTAAAAGGCATGCACGGCGCGAGAGAAAGTTACGGAACCGCCTTCTATCCCCTCTCCTTTTTGATTCTGGTTTTGTTGTGCTGGCCGCAGCACGTTGTCATTATCATTGCGGCAATGATGGTGTTGGCGTTGGGCGATGCTGCTGCTGCCATTGTTGGAGAAGCTCTGCGAAAACCTCATGAATATATTTTGATTAAAGATCAAAAATCGTACGAAGGCTCCGCGACGATGTTTTTGACCAGTGGTCTGGCCGTATTCCAGATCTTATATTTTTACCCGTTTGAATCCGGTTCCGGGGTACAATCTGCTTTAATCGCATTTTGGTTTGCGATTATCACAGCAATTATTGCGACTGCTGCCGAAGCGTTAAGCGGTAAAGGCAGTGACAATCTAACCGTGCCGCTTTTTACAGCTTTAATTTTATATTATTTACTCAATCATTCTGTAGATGAAAATATTCGTTTTTCAGCAGGAGTTGCATTGGGTATCTTCGCAGCTATAATTTCATTTCGCCTAAGATTTCTTAGCGCGAGCGGAGCGGTAGCAACATTTTTGTTAGCATCAATCATATTCGGGTTTGGCGGCTGGAAATGGACAGTGCCGATTCTGACTTTTTTTATTTTATCCAGCTTGCTATCAAAGGTTGGGAAAAAGTTGAAATCCCGCTA
>CAXHHS010001321.1:0-1721 GCA_964015645.1 uncultured bacterium | reverse complement strand
ACACCAAGAAGCTCGTCGGCAGCGTCAGATGTGTATAAGAGACAGACCTATGTTTATGCAGAGCTTATCCCAAATTATTGGGAAAATAAGGAAAGTGAGCTAAAGAAAAGGTCAGCAATTTATTGGGCTGACAAGCTCTGCAAAACAACCCCGATCTTGCTGCTACACGGCAGCGCGGATTGGCGAGTTCCGCCGGAAGAAGCATTGGAAATGACCAATAAATTATACGAAGCAAAACATCCATTTCGCTTCGTGTTTTTTGAAGGCGGGGATCATGGGCTAACGGAATATCGACCGGAGGTAAACCGGTTAGTTAAAGATTGGCTTGATAATTACGTAAGAGATAAAAAACCATTGCCCAACTTAGAGCCGCATGGTAGATAGCGATTGAAATATTAGGGAACTATTATGAAATCAAAACAAAAAGACGTAACAAGAATGCTGCTCGATATTAGTGGCGGGAACAAACAGATCATTCAAAAACTGTTGCCCGTGGTATATAATGAATTAAGAGGCATGGCGGCTAATTATATGCATCGAGAACGAAGAGGACATACGCTACAAGCTACGGAACTGGTTAATGAAGCATATTTAAAATTGATTACTCAAGAAGCGTTGAATTTTAAAAACCGCTCACACTTTTTTGCCATTGCTGCCCTGGCAATGCGTCAAATATTGGTAGATTATGCCAAGCAGCGCTCTGCCAAAAAACGCGGCGGCGATTTGCAGAAAGTTTCCCTGGATGATACCGCTATACTTTCCGATGATCGGGCAGAGCACCTGCTGGCGTTAGATGCAGCATTAAAAAAATTAGAACAGATCGATAAACGGCAGGGTAAGATCGTCATATTGCGCTATTTTACCGGCTTAACGATCGAAGAAACTGCCGAAGCGCTGGAAATTTCTCCTGTTACCGTAAAGCGCGAATGGCGAATGGCGAAAGCCTGGCTGCACCATGAGTTAGGTAGCCAAAAGTGATGTTTACGCCACCGAATTTGCAGCCTCTTCTAATGTAATTTGATTTCGATATGCGATATCAACAATAGCTATCCATAAAAGCCCCAATAAAGCGGTTCCACCAGCCGCCAATAGGCCGGAAGCCATCCAACCAATAGGGCCGAGTATATTCGTGAACTCAGCAATTAGCCCCGAAGCACCTTTGGCAATAGCATATCCACCGCCACCTGCAACAACCAGGAGTACTCCGGCGGCTCCGAGTGTTTTGAGGATGCTATCCTTGGAGATACTCTCGCCAAAATACTGTTCATAAATCATTCCGCACATCACGAAATCGGATGCCGTTAAGGCAATATGAGAAGGAAGCTCCGCACCGGGTTTAGGCGTTCCACTCAAAACAACATTAGCCCCGGAAAACCCAGCAATTTGTAGTAGCGATTTTCTGCGCTTTTTCCAAATATTCTTCGCCATTATAAATCTCCTTAATTTAGTTTCATAGACTAATGCGAAAATTTCTTATATAAAGGATCATCTTTGTAAAAAGATTTTTCCGCTTTACAAAATTGTCATCTTTTCGGATATTCATCCACCAGTGGAATGCAAAATCGCTTAACTGGTTAATGATCTTCCATCCCCCGGAACACAAAACAGTGAATTTATAAGTAACTTTGATACAAAGGAACCATCAATGAATCCCGAAAAATGGGAAAAGGCCAAAGCCTGTCTCTTATACACATCTCCGAGCCCACGAGACTCCATTGCAT
>CAXHHS010001320.1:0-1723 GCA_964015645.1 uncultured bacterium | reverse complement strand
AGATGCAATGGAGTCTCGTGGGCTCGGAGATGTGTATAAGAGACAGCAAATATAAGCGGTGATAGTGGCCGAATTCCAAAAGCGGTTGATAAAAACACCGCCGGTTTCGCAGTACTGGAATATTTAAAAACCACAAACATCAATTGCGGGGTTGCGATTGAAATCCACATCGCGGCGCCGATCGGCAGCGGGCTTGGTTCCAGTGCTGCCAGCCCGGCAGCAGCGGTGCTGGCCGTAAATACACTTTTCGGCAACCCCCTGAGTCGAAAGGAATTACTGCCATTTGCCATTAAAGGCGAAAGTATCGCCGCCAACGCCGTTCATGCTGATAATGTTGCACCTTCGCTGTTGGGTGGTTTTATTTTAATTCGAGGATACGATCCCGTTGACATTGTTCAATTGAAGGTGCCAAACGAGCTTTACTGCTCTGTAATTCT
This sequence comes from uncultured bacterium, assembly GCA_964015645.1. Classification (GTDB taxonomy): domain Bacteria; phylum Calditrichota; class Calditrichia; order RBG-13-44-9; family J075; genus CAXHHS01. The sequence goes on along the minus strand of CAXHHS010001320.1, from coordinate 1,286 downwards.
TCCACAAGTGGAAATTCATACCGCCGAAGCTCGCAAATTGCTATCGAAAACGATTTTCCTGGAAGATGCCATCACCCAATGGGGAAATGTTGGCGGCCTGGTAGCCGGGTTGGAGAAATCCGACTATGGTTTAATTAGCCGGTCTTTACAAGATGTCGTTGCCGAGCCTGTTCGCAGCCATCTGATTCCCGGGTTTTCTGAGATGAAAAAAGCGGCGATAAATGCCGGTGCGCTTGGCTGTAGCATTTCCGGCTCCGGCCCGGCGGTTTTTGCGCTTTGTAAAGGGAAAACGATTGCCAATGCTGTGGGAAAAGCGATGCAAGCTGTATTAAATAAACTGCGAGTTGGAAACTCGCTTTACGTTTCGGGAGTTAACCGGCAAGGTGCAAGGATTATTGAAGGTTGAGCGAGTCGATATTTTGCTAAGAAACACGGCGAGTTGAAAACTCGCGTTACGATTATTATGCAATTCTATAGTACAAATCATAAAAGCCCAGCCGTTTCGTTGAAAAAGGCCGTTCTGGAAGGATTACCCCCCGACAACGGTTTGTATATGCCGGAAACGATTAATACACTTTCACCGGCATTTATTCGGGATTTGCCGAACCTGCCATTTACCGAGATTGCCTGCGAAGTTGGTAAAGCATTGTTGCAGGATTCGCTCCCGGCATCCACTTTGCGGCAAATTATTGAAGCATCGCTTACGTTTGATGCACCGCTGGTACAACTTTCCGAGAACATTTTTGCGCTGGAATTATTCCACGGCCCCACACTGGCATTCAAAGATTTCGCTGCCCGCTTTATGGCACCATTGATGAGTTATTATGTAAAAGACTCCGAGCGCGAGCTAAACATCCTGGTGGCAACCTCCGGCGATACCGGCAGCGCAGTGGCGTCCGGTTTTTTTCAAGCGCCCGGTATTCGGGTATTTGTATTGTATCCCGGCGGAAAAGTTAGCCGTATTCAGGAGCAGCAGTTAGCGACATTGGGCCACAATATTACGGCATTGGAAATCGATGGCACTTTTGATGATTGCCAGCGAATTGTGAAATCAGCCTTTTTAGATAAGGAATTACGGGAAAAGTATTTTTTGACCTCGGCCAATTCCATCAATATTGCCCGTTTAATCCCGCAGACATTTTATTATTTTCGAGCGTTTGCGCAATTGCAATCGCTGCAACAGCCGGTGGTCGTCTCGGTGCCAAGTGGAAATTTCGGCAACCTCACTGCCGGGTTAATCGCTGTCTCTTATACACATCTGACGCTGCCGACGAGCTTCTTGGTGT
>CAXHHS010001319.1:0-1726 GCA_964015645.1 uncultured bacterium | reverse complement strand
CTGTCCGGGAGAGTCAAGTGTTGCATCGTTTCAACAATTGTTTGCAAATCTGTTGATTCGGTTGCATTGGCCAATTGAGTTTGCCAATCGGATAAAGAAATCCCGCTGGTATCAAATAGGGTTTTTCGACTATTGGCGAGTGTAATTAAATTGATTTGCAGCCCGCGCTCTTTGCGCAAAAATGCCAGATGAGATTTCATTTGCTGTAATAAAGTGCTGCCGATTAAGCCGGGGCCAAGCATGAATAAATTCAATGTTTTAACACCCGGGAGAAAAAAGGATTCGTGAATCGCATTTAATGCTTTTGTTTGAACGCTGGTTGGGATTACGACCGAAATATTCAGCTCAGAAGACCCCTGCGCGATTGCCGATACATTTATACCGTTTTTGCCCAGCGCCTCAAACAATCGCCCGGAAATTCCCGGAGTGTGACGCATATTCTCACCAACTATTGCGACAACCGTTAACTCTTTTTCAACGATTGGTTTTTCGATGAGATTAGCGTCGATTTCCAAACTGAATTCACTTTCTATAGTTTCGCTAGCGGTATCCGCGTCCTGCGGCGCAACCGCAAAACAGATGGAATGCTCCGAGGAGGCCTGGGTAATCAAAATGATATTGATGCCCTTTCTGGCCAACGCTTCGAACAAACGGCGAGCGGTGCCAGCAACGCCAATCATCCCGCTGCCTTGCAACCGCAGTAATGCCACATCCGGGATCGATGTAACGCCTTTTATCAAATACCCGTTTTTTTCATCTTTCGTTTGCTGATTCCCATTGCCAATGATTGTTCCGGGAAAATTGGGGTTAAACGTATTGCGAATGCGAATAGGAATCTGCTGATTCAACGCCGGTTGCATGGTGGGCGGATGGATGACTTTCGCGCCAAAATGCGACATCTCCATCGCCTCTTCATAGGTCAGCCTATCGACGGAAAAGGCGTTGGGCACTTTGCGGGGATCGGCCGTCATCACACCATCGACATCGGTCCAAATTTCGATTTCTTCGGCATCTAACGCTGCGGCAAATATGGCTGCGGTATAATCGGAACCGCCCCGCCCCAACGTGGTTGTCTCATTTTGCTTTGTGGAACCGATAAACCCGGTGATCAACTGTAGCGCCGGGTTTTCAGAAAAATACGTGCGAATATTTTTATCAGTGATCTGAAAATTGACCCTCGCGGAACCAAACGTATCATCGGTTTTAACGAGTTGGCGGGCATCCAGGAATGCTGCAGCTGCGTCCATTTCTTTCAATTTTTCACTGACAATAAAATTAGAAAGCCATTCGCCAAAGCTCATGATAAAATCCCGGATGCGCGGTGTTAATTCTTTTACCAGGAATACACCGTGGAGAACATCTTTTAGTTCACCAAGTTGCTCGTTTACTTGCTGTAAGGTGCGATCAACATTCTTTTGCAACAGTGCATCGGCAAACTGAATATGGTGGTTAAAAATTTTTTGAAACACCTCGGAATACTGAGAGTCTCCTTTTGCTGCTAATGTCCCAGCCTCGATTAAACGGTCGGTAATGCCGCCAAATGCCGAAAGCACGACAGCAATTTGCCCGTTCTCTGATTGCGATTGTAAGATGATCTCTGAAACCTGTTCGATTCGCTCCGGCGTTCCGACCGCGGTGCCGCCGACTTTTAGGATTTTCATAGCTGTTTCGCGTTTCTAAATACGCTAATTGTAGAGTAAAAATAGTAGAAAGTCAAGGAGGATTG
>CAXHHS010001318.1:0-1731 GCA_964015645.1 uncultured bacterium | reverse complement strand
TACACCAAGAAGCTCGTCGGCAGCGTCAGATGTGTATAAGAGACAGCGACAGTTGCCCCGGCCAATCCTTGTTCTTTCAATTGAACTACAATGGCCTCAAACAACGGCTGGCTTTTGTAGCGATCATTAGACCCAATGTAAACCCGCAGCAGCTTACCGGTAGATTTACTTTCCATATAAATAATTGTTTTTATTGATTTTGTGAGTTAAATAGCTCTTCCAAGAACCATCCCTAAAAACACGCAAACCAATCCCGGAATAATGCTGAAAAATACATTCAAAAACGCTTTTAAATAAGAACTTACTTGAATTAACGCCAGTGTCTCATAAGAAAAGGTTGAAAACGTGGTGAATGCTCCCATTAGGCCAATCGTCAAAAATAATTTGAGGTTTGGATGGTAGACATAATGGTCGGTCGTACCAATTATAAAGCCCAGGATAAATGATCCTGCCAGGTTCACAATCAGCGTGCCAATGGGAAAATCACTTTCCGTAAGCGAATATACCCAGCCGGAAATCCAATATCGCAGCAGCGCTCCGGCAAATCCACCAAACCCGATTGCGAGAATTTTTATCATTATCCCAGAAGTGGTTGAAAGTAATTTCGGATACCGTTTAGGAGCATTTGTACAGCTAACATGATGAGCAACATTCCCATCAGCCTTTCCATTGCAGCCAACCCCCTTTGTTTCAGGATTTTATAAAGACCGGTAGACATCATTAAAATAATAGCAACTCCTGCCCAGGCAAAAAGTAAAGCTGTAAGCCAATAGAACATTCTTCCCGGATCATTACGAACTAACAACAACAAGGACGCTAAAGTGGAAGGGCCGGCAATCAGCGGAGTAGCAAGCGGAACGATAAATGGCTCTCCCGCAAGTTGTTCCCCCATCACGCCGCCGCGCAAAGGAAAAATCATCCGAATACCGATGATAAACAAAACAATACCCCCGGCGATACTGACAGATTCTTGTTGAATATTGAGCAAATCCAAAAGCCGCTGCCCAAAGAAAAGAAAAATTAGCAAAATGAGTAATGCGATCAGCAATTCTCGAAAAATCACCCATCTTCGTCGTTTCGGTTCCAGCTCTTTTAATAATGAAAGAAAAAGCGGTACGTTTCCGAGCGGGTCCATGATGAGGAAAAGGATGATTGCGGCAGATAAAATTTCCATTGTATTTAACTCGCTTTAACCAAAGAGTAAATCAAAGAACATTATAACACAACCGATTGAATATTTCAAATACTCCGCGCTAAAAAACGATTTTCTCAAAACTGTGACCAATATTAACGATTAAATATGCCATTCGCATAGCTTATGGCCTGATTCGAATGGCATGCAGCTCTTTTAAATCTCTTTGAAATAATCTTTTGAAAATCAAATCACCCCGATTTGTCACAAATAAACGACAGAAAGCGATTAGATTATTTTTTGGCAAAATTAAACTGTAAATATGTATAAACAAAGTAGGTTGTTATCGTATGAAAAAAATAACCAAATTATTTGGCGTTTGTTTTCTTCTATTTTTATTTAGTGGCAATGCGTTTGGGCAGGAATTGGAAGATTATTTATTAGGCGAAGAGCAGCAATTACAAATTGTTGTCTATATTTTGGGCGCAATTGATAAGCCCGGTGAATACCGCGTTTCTGATAATACGGATGTGGTAGAATTAATTGCAAAAGCCAGCGGCACTACCGATTTTTCGAATCGCAGTAAAGTATCTATAACC
>CAXHHS010001317.1:0-1733 GCA_964015645.1 uncultured bacterium | reverse complement strand
TAGCAAAATCTTTGATGCTTGATGCTGGATACTCGATACTGGATTATTCTTCATCGAGAATCGAGTAACCAGCATCGAGCATCTTTTATTCTGACAAAAACTTTTTAAACAAATCAAATTATGGAGAACCTATGTCCACACTCATCGAAGTAAAAAACTTGTCAAAATCGTATTGGCGCAACAAATTGGAAATTCCGGTGCTGAATAATATTAATATTCGCATTAACGAGGGAGATTTCCTGGGGTTGATGGGGCCATCGGGTTCCGGAAAAACCACCTTGCTAAATTTATTAGCTGGTATCGATAAACCGAGCCAGGGAGAAATCACCATTAATGGAACCGATATTACCAAAATGAGCGAATCGGCGCTTGCCAAATGGCGCGCCAATAATGTCGGATTTGTGTTTCAGTTTTACAATTTAATCCCGGTGCTAACGGCGTATGAAAATGTCGAGTTGCCGCTGCTGTTAACTAAGCTCTCTAAATCCGAGAGGAAAAAGCATGTGGAAACCGCGTTGGGGATTGTCGGTTTGGCGGATAGAATGAATCATTATCCCAAACAGCTTTCCGGAGGTCAAGAGCAGCGGGTGGCGATTGCCCGGGCGATTGTTACCGACCCCTTAATCCTGGTGGCAGACGAACCGACCGGCGATTTAGATAAAGAATCCGCCGAAGAAATTTTAACGCTAATGGATCGGTTAAACGTCGAGTTCAAAAAAACGATTATCATGGTAACTCACGATCCTCGCGCGGCAGAAAAAGCGCACGTGGTCAACCATTTGGATAAGGGCGATTTAGTAATGGAGGCCGTATGAAAATTATAAAGATGATTTTCAAAAATGCCTTTCGGCATAAGCTCCGAACGCTGTTAACGATTTTCGGAATCAGCATCGCGGTGATTGCATTTGGATTGCTTCGCACAGTTGTTTCCGCCTGGTATGCCGGTGTGGAGGCGTCCGCTGCCGACCGCTTAATCACCCGCCATGCGGTTTCATTTATTATGCCGTTGCAGTATTCTTATCGCGATAAAATTGCCAAAGTGCCCGGTGTGGAAATGGTGTCCTTTGCCAATTGGTTTGGCGGAGTGTATATCGATAAAAACCAGTTCTTCGCTCGCATGGGCGTTGATTCCGAAACGTATTTTGATATGTATCCTGAATTTTTGGTCGATCCACAAGAATTAGAGAATTTCAAAAAAGAGCGAATGCTTGTATTATCGGTGAAGATATTGCGGCACGGTACAATTTAAAAATCGGCGACTTGATGCCGATGGAAGGCGATATTTATCCCGGCCAATGGGAGTTTGTGGTTCGGGGAATTTATAAACCGAAAAATAAGTCGGTTGATGCTACTCAAATGCTCTTCCATTGGGAGTATTTGAATCAAAGAATTGAGCAGGAAATGCCCAGAAGAGCGAACGACGTGGGATGGTACGTTGTTAAGGTGGATGACCCCGAAAATGCCGCCACGATTTCGGAAAGAGTTGACGTTGTATTTAAAAATTCTGCGGCAGAAACCAAGACGGAAACCGAACGCGCTTTTCAACAGGGGTTTGTTGCGGCATCCGGCGCTATTTTAACGGCGATGAATGTGATGTCGTTTTTGATCATCGGCATCATTATGCTGGTGTTGGGCAATACCATGATTATGGCTGCCCGCGAAAGAACTCGCGAATATGCGGTTTTTAAAGCCTGTCTCTTATACACATCTGACGCTGCCGACGAGCTTCTTGG
>CAXHHS010001316.1:0-1735 GCA_964015645.1 uncultured bacterium | reverse complement strand
TGCAATGGAGTCTCGTGGGCGCGGAGATGTGTATACGAGACAGTTCCAACTCTGCTGCCAAAATCATTTGGTGGGAAAACCGCATATCGGCCAAAAAGCGGAACATGCGTTTTCCCGAAAGATCGGGCGTTGTTTCTGCGCAGTCCAAATAAAATTCCCGCGCTTCTTTTTCTGCATTGATGGCAATTTCCAGAACGTCTTTCAAAGAGTGTTTTTTGCTCAGCCCTTCATCTCCAAGCTCAACCGGTAGCTGGCTGGGCGGAAGTTGAAGGTCAACATGCGGAAACATTTCTTTGTATTTTTTCTCTAATAGCAACCGGTGTCTTCGTTCTTCCTGTTGTAGATTGAGAAACCGCTCTTTTAACACCTCATCTTTGGTGAGGGAAGCGAGGTCTTGATACAGCGCCTGGGCGTCGATTTCATTGCGGATGGCAATACCCAGCGCCTCTAATGCGGTGATGCCTTCTTGCAGCATGGTTACTCCTTTCGTTTTTGGCAGGATGAACCGGATTAAAAATGGAGTAATGGAGTGATGGATTTCTCATTCTTCCAAAACTCCCAATGTTGGTTGAAACTCTTAACTTCCTTCAATATTCTTTGAACGCAAACCTCGACGACTGATTGGACAGTTGCGGTTAATTCTTCCGAGATTGTAGTGATGTCTTCGACTTCGATGGTATAAATAGAAATATCTTGCGGCATAGGAATATCCATTTGCTGTGCAAACTCAAGTGCGGTGGCAAAGTTGACATCGTGGAAGGAAACCATTCGTACAGAATGAACGAAATCCGCCGGGATAAATTTGCGGATGCAGCCTATCGGGACTTCATCCGTTTTGGCGGCATCGATGATGATTGCGGCATCATATCCCGCTAAGAGATCGATAATGCGAAAGCCGCCCCAGGAAGCAGGGATAACATCGACCGCCTCATTGTCGCGGAAGATTTCCGCCAGGCGTTCAGCGACGGCAATTCCTGCGCCATCATCGCTGAGCAGCGTGTTTCCCATGCCGATAATAACGAGTTTCATACGTTAAACCTTCTTTTTAGGAATTTCATATATTTCCGTTGTTAAACGAACCCCACACCCGAAAACTCCATGCGAGACTCATCGATCCGGGCAATTTCCTGTGCGTCTACTGTCGCGATTGAGGTCATTTGAACGACATCGATTTCGTCAAAACCGCCAATCTGTAACAAGTGAACCGGCTTTTGCATCCCCATTAAAATAGGCCCGATTAACGCTGCCTTTTTTAAACGTTGGGTTAATTTGTAAGCAATATTAGCGGACTCCAGGTTCGGAAAAATCAACACGTTAGCGCCACCTTTACCGGCCAAATCGCTGAAGGGATAGAATTGGTCCAGAATTTCCGGAACCACCGCAGTATCGGCCTGCATTTCTCCATCGATGATGACATCGCGGCTGCGATGTTTAACAATTTCCGTTGCCCGGCGTACTTTTTCGGTTAAGTGATTGCGAGTGCTGCCGAAGTTGGAAAAAGACAGCATGGCAATGCGCGGTTCGATGCCAAACCGGCGCACTTCTTTCGCGCTCAATAAGGCGATTTCGGCTAACTCTTCCGCTGTCGGCTCAATATTTACAGTGGTATCGGCGAAGAAGTAGATTCCGTCTTCCAAAATCATCATATTTAATCCCGCGACGCGGTGAACGCCGGGGCGCAGCCCGATGATTTCTAATGCCGGGCGAATGGTTTCCGCGTAATGCTGGGTTAAGC
>CAXHHS010001315.1:0-1739 GCA_964015645.1 uncultured bacterium | reverse complement strand
TTTCAACTGTTTTTAGACGATTATCACCGGTTGAATTTCAAGCAAAAGTTAGGAGACGTAAAATGAGAGCAGCGTTACAATTGTTTTTAGGAATTTTATTCATTCCGTTGCTTTGCCTGGCGCAGCCGGATGAAGGGTTTTACAAAAAAAGCGAAACAAAGGTTTATTTTAAAGGCTTTGGAGATTATACCGAAAAGCGCGAGACGATGAGCACAGCAACTGTCAAGTTCGAAAAAACAAACTCCGATTTTAAGGGAGAAGATTTTTTTAAAAATATCGCAACGAAACTATTTATAAAAAAAGGTAAAAACGGGGAACGGGTCGATTTAAACAAACTCAAAGTCGCCAGCATCAACTTTAAGAAGAAAGAATATTCCGTGCGGGACATTATGCCGATCTCCAATTATCTTGGCTCAAGCGATACAACGATGGCGCCATCATCAGGTGCACCGGATGCCCGGGAGGAGGCTCGAAAAGATTCGACCGTTAGAATTATCCGCCAGAAATTTGAAGTTAATAATCTCGACGGATCAAAAAAATTCGGAAAGTTCAAATGCAATTACGGGTACGAAATTTTATGGGTTACCGAATGGGAAGTGATCGCTACCGGGGAGAGAGGAAAAGATAGTTTAAGAACCGAGATGTGGAATACCGACAAAACTTCGGAATTGCAAAAAGCAATGGATATTGAAAAGGAATTTAGTAGTGCGCATTTAAAAGCATTGGGTATCGATATCGATCAAATGTCCAATAATATTTTGGGGCTGGATTGGGGAAAAGTTTTAGGCTCCTTAAATAAAAAACCTTCAAATCAAAAAAACCCCGATTCCGAGTCGGTGAAAAAGTTACAAGATTTTAAAGGGTACACGATCTATATTAAAGGAGGGTATTTTGCCGATCACCCCAAAAAAGAAAAAACAAACGACGAAGACAGCGATTCTGATCCCGATTATTCCGATCCCCAAAATGCGGCAGGTAAAGTAGCCGGAGGATTTTTGAAGAAAAAACTTTTTGGCAAAAAGAAAGATGATTCCCACAAACCGAACTTGGGATGGGAAAGTAAAGTAACCGCGATTACGCCTAAAAATTTAAGCGAAAAAGATCTGGCGATATCTTCTGACTATAAATTGGTTGAGAAGAAGTAATGCAGTTTGAAACCTCCCGGAGGTTCTAAACCAAAATTGATGAAGTCAAGTTAGAAGGCGAAACATGTTAAGCGTAATAAATTCAATATCTTAGAACCTCCGGGAGGTTTAAGCAGCACAAGTACGAAATAATTACAAGCCAGGAACGATAATGTTAGATAAATTAAACGAGCGAATTCAAAGTTATGAAAAGCGGCTTTCTTATTTAGAGGGCCAAACCCAGGGGCAATCGCCAAAACTTGTCGATAAAAAAGTATTTAATGAAATCGAGGAATTGAAGGGGAATGTGAAGGAAATGAAAAAGGTTGTCAAAGAATTTGAGACTTCGTTTGAAAAACAATTTCCTTCTATCGAAAAACCGAAGAAAAATGAAAAAAATAAATCTTCACAATCCGATCCTACCGGCTGCGTCAAAGCGATTTTGATCGCATTTATTATTATTGTGCTCGCGTTTTTGTTTATTATCGTTCAGAGTCAGCAATAGAACCAGAGTTAGCAATAGAGATGAAAAAGGTTACGAAGAATAAGCTGTTAATATCGAAAATAGCTGTCTCTTATACACATCTCCGAGCCCACGAGACTCCATTGCATCTC
>CAXHHS010001314.1:0-1743 GCA_964015645.1 uncultured bacterium | reverse complement strand
AATGGAGTCTCGTGGGCTCGGAGATGTGTATAAGAGACAGCATTTATTGTAAGCAACACCGGTAATGCAAATTTGATCGTCACTGCCACCGATTTGATCGGGGCAAATCCCGGGGAGTTTTCAATTGTCAGCGGCGGCGGTTCGTTTACACTGCTGCCTTCGCAAAGCCGAAATATTGTTGTAAATTTTAACCCGGCTTCCACCGGGTTAAAAACTGCCACCTTAAGAATCGAAAATAATGATCCCGATCCCGGCGATGATCCCAAAGATATTCCCTTGCAAGGCAATGGCGTTACCCCGGATATTTCAATAAATCCGGCAGCTTACAACTTTGGCAACGTCAATATCGGCGCGATGGTATTAAAAACATTTGTAGTAACTAATGTGGGCAGCGATGATTTGAACATCAGCAACAGTTCGCTGGTGTTTTTTAATGAGTTTTCCATTACCGGTGGCGGCGGTTCGGTTAGTCTCGCTCCTTCCCAATTTCACAATATTACCATAAGATTCGCCCCGCTTTCATCTGGGTTTAATACGGATTCACTAATAATTACCAGCGATGATCCCGATGAAAACCCCCTAAAAGTTCCCCTGACTGGCACCGCCATCGGCACCCCGGATATTGTGGTGATACCGGATCCCGTTAATTTCGGCGATGTGGAAGTTGGCAACATGGCAACCATCAACATTTCCGTAGACAATACCGGTAATGAAGATTTGGTCGTAACATCCACCCAAATTTTTGGCGTGAACGCAGCGCTGTTTTCCATTATCAGCGGTGATGGCAGCTTTACGGTACCGCCGGGCGGCCCGGCTCATATCTTTTCCGTGCGGTTTGCGCCGGATTCCCCGGGTATTAAATCCGCCACCCTACGCATTAATAGCAACGACCCCGATGAGAATCCCAAAGACGTATCGCTTAACGGCAATACGATTGCGCCAATTATATCGGTTAACCCGGCTTTCCTGAACTTCGGCGACGTGGAAGTAGATTCCATGCTGGCGATGAATGTTACTGTAACCAACACCGGGGATGCGGATTTGACCGTTTCCGCCACTAATTTTAGCGGGTTAAACCCCAATCAATTTGAGATTGCTGATAATAGCGGGGCGCCGTTTACCATACCGGTTGGCGGGCCGGCGCATACCATCAAAGTAAAATTTATGCCAACCGCAACCGGCGTTAAGGCCGCAAACTTAGCGATTCTCAGCAATGCCTTTAACCAGCCAATGGCAACTGTTTCCCTGACCGGAAATGGGGTTGTGCCGGATATTATGGCGGATACCACGCTCCTGGATTTCGGCGAAGTGGAATTAGACTCCTCCCGCCTGATGAACCTGTTGATAAAAAATACCGGCAGCGGTATCCTGAATGTATCGGGAACGGTAATTAGCGGCCTTAATGCCGATCAATTCAATTTGGTAAGCGGCGGTGGAAGTTTTAATCTTGCGCCGGATGAAAGCCGCATTATCACGCTCAGTTTCAACCCCACTGTTTCCCAGGGTGGTAAAATTGCCACGTTAAGCATTTTTAGCGATGATCCCGATGAAAATCCCCTGGACATTGTTCTTTTTGGCACTGCCGTTCAACCGGATATCGAGGCCATGCCGGACACCCTGGATTTCGGCTCGGTGGAAGTGGATTCCGTATCCGTGATGAGTGTTTTGGTAAGGAATGCCGGAACGGGAGTTTTAATTGTTGCTGCCCCGGCTATTCTCGGCGGAGGCGAGCACGTTACCATG
>CAXHHS010001313.1:0-1746 GCA_964015645.1 uncultured bacterium | reverse complement strand
TCTCAGCGAATTATGAAAATGGCCACCCATTGCTGCCGGTTTTAACGCTGCCATTAACCTTGCCGGATAATAAGGCTTCTGTTCGGGTGCAAATTTTGGAATCGGAATCGTTTCCCGGCGTGTTTCCGGTTTTGTTCGAAGATTTACCCAATAATCCTGAAAAAGCGAATGCAAGCGCCATTCAGAACCAGGAGCGGTTTCTTCAAAAAGCCCGGGCGTTCAAATCATTGTACCCCCGGCAAATTTACGAAACCGGTGAACTTGGGTTGTTCCGGGATTTTCAACTAACGGCTTTACAGGTTTTTCCATTGCAAGTTACCGGCAGCGGCGTGCGCTTTTATAAAAAATTCAAAATTATCTTTTCATTTGAAAATAGTGGAACAACGCTCGCCAATGTTTCGCCCGGTGAATTGGATTTATTGAAAGAGTTTGTCGCCAACAAACAACAGCTTCACTTAATTTCGCCACAAAACCCGGTTTACCAAAATAACCTGCTTTCCGGCCTTTCTAAAAATACCAATGTAGAAAATCGCCTGAAAATATTTGTCATCGAAAACGGGATTTATAATATTACCGGTGAAGATTTATTTGAAGCCGGAATCTCGATTGATGAAATCGATCCCCTGACGCTGCGATTAACGAATAAGGGCAAAGATATCGCAATTTTTTTTAGCGGCGACCAGGACGGCAGTTTTGACCCGGAAGATTCGTTCGAATTTTGGGGCGAACGCAACGAGAAAACATTTTTCGACCAATTTCGGGATTCTTACAGCGATCCCTTTTCTGATGAAAATGTCTATTGGCTGGAGTGGGGAGGAGCACCCGGCCTGCGGATTGTGGAGGAAAACGGCAGCCTGGTAACATCTCGCCCCGGTGAATTTAACCCATCATTTTTTTATTCGCATACCATCCATGTGGAAAGGAACAGCCGCTTTGAACGGTTGGGACAGGCCAACCCGGAGCGCCTTTCTTTTACCCGCGATTTATGGTTTTTTGATTCCGGCATAAGGGCGATTGGCAAAAAACAGTATCCGTTTGAAATCATATTTCCCGACCCATCCTCTTTTCGCCCGGTCGGCGTAACGGTGATGTTCTCCGGAAAATCATTTGGCCAGCGTTTTAATGGCGCCAATGTGCCGCACAATGTAATGGCCTGGCTCAATAACGGGTTTGTAGGCGTCTCAAAACCGAATTGGTTTAACCAGGATACCTCGCGAATTGTTGCCACGCCTGAGAACTCTAACCTGCGAACAACGGATTTAATTCACGGTGTGAACAACCTGGAAATTCAACTGCCAACGCTGCCGGATGTAACGATTCCCGCCGATACCGGGTTTGTCGTTCGCAAGGGAACGGATATTGTTTTGCTAAATTGGTTTGATGTCACTTACGACCGCTTATACAAAGCATACGAGGATGAAATCGAGTTCAAGCGCTCGGCGTTTATTGCCTATCAAAACACCGATCTGTTTCAGTTTGATATCGATAATTTTAGCACACCGGAAGTCGACATTTACAAAAAGAACGTCAGCAAAATTGTTAATTTTCGAATTGATGTAGAAAATGAGAACGGGCAGGATAATTTCAAAATATCCTTCCAGGATAATGTCCCCACAGATGATTTGGAATATATTGCATTGGCAAAAGATAAAAAGAAAAAGCCGCTGCGAATCGAAAGAGACAAGCCGTTTGATCCCGAGAATACGTCTCGTACGTTAAAAGACTGTCTCTTATACACATCTCCGA
>CAXHHS010001312.1:0-1747 GCA_964015645.1 uncultured bacterium | reverse complement strand
GGCGCCCCAGAGAGATTCAAAAATTTTAGCATTTTCCTTGTTTCCTCATGGGGATTTTTAACGAGGTTTTCGTAGCGAACCATGATGGTATGCGGATGGTCTTTTAACATTTCTTGAAGCCGCCGGTTGCTATATTTCCAGATATTGCACTGGTCTTCGAAACTATGAGGCGGTAAATGCGGATTGCTTTCCCGGAGACGTTTGTGGAACTTCATTACCGATACGGTGCGATCCCGGCCATCGCGAATTAAAAAAATAAATTGCGCTTTGGGGTATTCTTCCAGAATCGTCGGAATGGCAATCGGGAACTGAAATTTATCTCCCCAGCGAATAAATTGTTTGGGCTTAAAGTTCCGCAAATAAAATTGCCGCGATAATGCCGCCATCTTTTCCCGGGTTAACGTGGCAAATAATGGTTTATATTCTTCCGAAACCAGCCCACATAACTTGAGCGGCTCTAAGTTTAAAATTTCCTTGTGCGGCAATTCCGCAAAGTGGTTGATCATTTGAAAAATATGGGTGAGGTAAGACTCGGATGTAATCGCAACATCCGGGTGGGCATCCAGGATATGATTTAAATGAGTGGAGCCGGATCGCCCGGCACTAACGATAAAAATCGGCGCATCCCATTGGATAGTGTTGGACCATTCTCCATTATTTTTTGCGTTTGAAATGCCGGGAAATCCTTCGTTATTCTCACCATCGGCAGCGGTTGCCGCTTCCGGGTGCGGCGCTATTTTTTCCGGGCTTTGCTCCTTTTGCAAGCCGGAATTCATGCTCGTATCGTCTTTTTGCAAGGCTTGCCGAACCATACCAGGTTCTTCGGCAAGCGAAAGAAATTGTAGGATTTCCGGGACCACTTTTTCCGGGGTTTCAAGCAAACTTTTATACTGAATTGCCAATGTAGCGGAATGCCCCCTTAAAGATTGGCGTATTGTTTCATCATTTGGCTTTTTATCAGCATTTTGGGGGTTGCCATCCGTTTCCTCCGCCAATAAATGAATACATTGCGCACGAGGGAACTTTGCCAGTAAATCTGTAACCAGCGAAGCATCATCCACTGCATCTCCCCAACGGGTAAAATTTTTATACCGAAAAAACTCAGTATAAAAATTCTGGCGTAATTCTTCCATCCCTTTGGTATACAATTTATCGAACAGTTTCCGGTTTACATCGGGAATCAGCCCGATTAATTTCATAGTGCCGTCATCAAATCGCTCCAGGTTGTGCAAGTTGCACACAGTATCGCTGTATTTGAAAAAGGTTGGTAAACCCGATTGGCAGGTAAGCGCTATTTGGGAGTGGGTATTCAGAATACCGGCTAACTGCCGGCTCCCTTCTTTGCTTTCGCTAATGATAAAAATTGGTTTTTGCCATTCAATAGTTTCTTGCTGCCCAAACAGGGCGTTTTTTTTGATGAAGTTTTTCATTGTTTTGCTCCGGGAATGTTTGCAGAAGTGAGGTAATTTGGCTTTTTCTTTTATTTTCCCAGGGCAATGCCCCCTGCTATTAAGTTAAGGGCTGGAGTGTCAGTCGTCCCTACGAGACTTTGTTGTGATGTGCATTTTTTGCCCCCCAGACTGAAGTCTGGGGCTATTTTCGGTTACCCCGGAGGGGCATTTGATAATAGCCCGCCGATTTATCGGCGGGAATTAGTGAAAATATTTGAAAATTAGTCTCGTAGGACTACGGTTATACACATCTTTACATGCACCGGGAGGAGAACGACAGTTGATATACGCAGATG
>CAXHHS010001311.1:0-1757 GCA_964015645.1 uncultured bacterium | reverse complement strand
AAATGGTGCCGATCGATTCCGTCACATCCTCTATACGGATTTCCTCATTGCGCAAGCTGCGTTTCAGGGCGTCATAAACATAGGGATTTCGAAACACCTCCCCGGCCTCCGCAATTAGATAACCGCCATTGGCTTTTAACAGGGAACCGGCTTTAATCATCGTAAAATCGGTAACGTAACCACCGGAAACCGGGTATTTTTCGATTCGCCCAATTAAATTATTGTACGTGGGATTGGTTTCATGAATAACCGGGGCGCCTTTCAGCAGGCTGTTGTCGACAACCACATTTACCTGGTAGCGCTTAAAGTGCTGTTGCGCCGGTTTGATAGTTTTATCGTCCGAATCTTCGCCCGGGATTTCTAAAAAATTTCTACTTTGGGCAACGATGTCTTTACAAACCTCATCGAGATACTGTATGATTTGCGGAAAATTTTTGTATTCCTCTTTTATTTCATTGACATACTGTTCCACGATAAACGCTGCAACATCCGTATCGAGATCATTCAACGACCTCTGTGCTTTGATATCGAGTTTTGCTAATGCTCGCAGCGCTTCGGAAACATCCTGTTCTACCAGCCGGATATTTTCGTTAATCTCCTGCCGCTCCTTTTCCGATAGCCGGGCAAATTCTTCTTTTTTTAACGGCTGGTTTTCTTTTGTCGGAATGGTTTGAAACCCGGTTGTTGTTGGCTGAATAGTTAAATTGCGCTGGCGGGCTTTTTCTTCCAATGTTTGTAAAACCTCTCGTTTCTCCTGGTTAATCGCGGAAACAATGGTAGATTTCTGCGCTTCGTAATGCTCCCCGCTAAACACTCGCTTAAATTCTCGCTGTAAAGTGATAATAAGCTGCGACATATCTTGTTGAAATTCCTTGCCCTTTCCCGCAGGGAGATTTAAGGCCCGGGGGGAATCCGGGTCAGAGAAGTTGAACACGTAGCACCAATCATCCGGGACAGTTGCTTTTGCGGCATATTTTTTCAACAACTGTTTAATAATCGTGGTTCGACCGGTACCGGCAACGCCCGTAACAAAAATGTTATAACCTTTGGCATCCAGTTCCAGACCAAGCTGAAGCGCTTTTATCGCCCGCTCCTGGCCGATTACGGAATCCAGCGGTTTAATATCATCGGTCGTTTCCATTGGTAGTGATTTGCGGTTGATCTTTCGGCGAAGCTGTTCGTAAGCGAGTTCTTTGATAGCCATTTAGCATTCCCTGGTATTGTGTTTGAGATATCCGGTCTATAAAAAATGAATTAAACCTATATACTTTCCATGAATATTCAAACTGAAAATGTATTTATTCAACCGGCAAAATACACGGAAAACACAAAAAGGAACGCTTGATGAAAAGGATTTCGCAAGTTATCTTTATTCGACAAACCTATGTGAGGTTTAGAATCTTTTGAAAGATTAAAATTTGATTTGAAACCCCGGGAAGGTTTGCAAGTTAAAGAACAAAACTGTATATCGAATAAAAACAATAGGATAATATGGGTCAAATTTCTGAAAAATTACTCGACGCGCTAAAGAGAGAAAACGAATTACTGAAAGATCAAATCCAGGATTTTGAAAAACTGTATGAAGTGTTATCGGTTATCGGCTCTTCGCTGGCAGTCGATGAAGTTATCCACCATATTACGGTTGAAGCGTTAAAGATTTGCCAGGCTGACCAGGGGGCGGTACTGGTGTTCGATCCCTCCGGGCAAAGCGAGGCACGAACATTGATCCGACAGGGCGAATCGGAAGCGATTAAACT
>CAXHHS010001310.1:0-1758 GCA_964015645.1 uncultured bacterium | reverse complement strand
GAATGTCCATAAGCTCCATAGAAATATAAAACTAATTTATTTTTTCCATCAAGCGTCATCTGTTCGATTCGCACAATAAATTCCGTTTCGGTATTGGCGGAGGAAATATTTGGTGTCAATCTTTTATCGAGTTCTTCTAAATTTTTTGCTTTCAGCAAACTGAAGTGGCGCTGGCGAACTTCCGGCGATAATTTTTTGAGATTTCCAATTAGTTCGATCAGCCCCTCATCGATAAAAGGTTCTGCATTAAAAGGCTCCAGATGGCGTTTAAAATACTGATAATCTCTTTCGATCCGCATCGTACCTAATAAAAAATGGCCGATCTCAAATATGCTCGATTCCGAAGATAACGTGTATTGAACGAACCGGGATTGGCCTTCCGAGTAAATTTTTGCATCTTCCGAAAGCCAGTGAATTTTGGCTGGCTGCCCGGAAACGTCACGCGCGGTAAACGCAATGCTTTCATTCGCGGCATCCGCCCAAATATGTACAATTCGGCCATTGTTTTCATTCAAGGATATTTGGATGGTGCTTCCTTCGGAATCTTTAAAAAACCGCGTCGTATATCCTTTGTAAGTTGAAAAATCATCCAACCCAACCTGGGGAAATTCTAAAACCGGTGGCTTTGTTTGGGCACTTGTTTTTAGCGTTGATACCATGACAAAACTCCCAATGAGAATTATTAAGAGGATTCGAATTTTGAAGATAGTGCTGTTCAATTCGGCAGAGAATAATTTTTCCCTCATGATTCATCTCCAGGTTTTTAGTGAAAGGTTCGTAGTTCGCGCTTTAATGTGAAAGGATCAGCCTGAAGGCTGAACTACGAGCTGAATTACTTCTGCATTTCAAATATTACTACAGGATCATTGTTGCGAGCAACTGCAACCCGGGCTTTTCCTTCAGCGGTTTGTAATTGCTGAATAAACCGAACTTCGCCGGTGGTGATAAATTCGCTGTTTTGAAGACTTACCGGTTGAAAATTGCCGGTGCCATCTCCCAGGAGCAGCGATCCATAACTGGCATCATATCTTCCTAACGCCAGGGGAACGCCGAAAAAGTTGCCGCCTAGCAGCAAATCCAAATTCCCGTCAGCATTGATATCATCAACAAAGATTGCCTGAATTGGTGAGAGTTGAGCTTCTGTTAAAAGCGGTTGGATGGTAAAGGATTCCGTGCCGGTATTCAGCAGCAACAGGGACGCAAATTCGGTTGCTTCACAAACAGTGGCGGCATTTAGCTTTTCTTTTGGGAAAATTTCTTCGATAGTTTTTCCGGCAAACGCTTTATACGTAGCGTATTGCGAGCGCAATTCGGGTATATTTTCCATCATCAAATCGGTAGATGCCAGGGGATAAGATTTCTCGCCGTTGTAATAAGTAAGGATTGATTCCGTACGCCCGTTGCCAGAGAAATCATGTAAATACAGCCGCACCGGTTTTTCCGGCGTGGTTTTTAGAGTGGAATTCAGGCCGAGATTTCCGGCAACCAAATCAATATTGCCATCGTGGTTGAAATCTCCGGCGGCAATGGTATTCCACCAACCGGTGATATTTTTCAGACCATAATTCTCCGTAACGTCCACCAGCTTTCCGTTTTGGTTGTGAAAAATCGCTACCGGCATCCACTCTCCCACAACCACGAGATCGAGGAATTCATCTTTATTTAAATCTATCCATATTGCGTCGGTTACCATGCCCACCCGCGTTAAATCCTGTCTCTTATACACATCTCCGAGCCCACGAGACGCCATTGCATCGC
>CAXHHS010001309.1:0-1758 GCA_964015645.1 uncultured bacterium | reverse complement strand
GCCTTCCCGGCCTCGCACGTCCGGTCGATCAACAACGATCTGGCGGTCGAAACGCCCGGGGCGCAGCAGCGCGGTATCCAACACATCCGGGCGGTTGGTAGCAGCGATGATGATAACGCCTTCTGCGGTATCAAACCCATCCATTTCGACTAAAAGTGCATTTAAGGTTTGCTCGCGCTCATCGTGGCCACCGCCAAGCCCTGCACCACGCTGGCGGCCAACGGCATCCATTTCATCAATAAAAATAATACAGGGGGCATTTTTACGGCCTTGTTCAAACAAATCTCGCACCCGACTGGCGCCAACGCCGACAAACATTTCTACAAAATCCGCGCCGCTCATGGAGAAAAAGGGTACAGCGGCTTCTCCGGCAACCGCTCGTGCCAATAGCGTTTTCCCGGTTCCGGGAGGGCCAAGAAGTAGAGCGCCTTTCGGAATTTTACCGCCTAATTTGCTAAACTTGCCGGGGTTTTTCAAAAATTCGATGATTTCGCGAAGTTCTTCTTTCGCTTCGTCGCAGCCGGCAACATCGTCAAAGGTTACACGGGTCTCGTTTTCCATTAGCATCCGGGCACGGCTTTTTCCGAATGAAAAAATATTTTTACCGGCGCCGCCGCCTTGCATTCTGCGGAAAATGAAAATCCAAATACCCAGCAATAAAATCCACGGGAGAAAATTTAGCACTTCCAACCATCCGGTGGATAATTGTTTAAATTCGATATTAATGCCGCGATTTTGCCAATCCGCCACCATATCTTCATTCAAATACGGAAGGATTGTTTTAAATTTGCTGATGCGATGGCCTTTACCGTCATCACTTGGCACAAAAACGCTTTCCCGAAGATATCCGGTAAATTCATTGGCACCGTCTTTAACAGTTACTTCCCCTTTTTCAATTTTATCTTCGTTTAAAAATTTTTGATAGGTTGAAAAATCAACTTCATCAGGGTTTTTTCCACCAACAGGGTAAAGCGTTGCAAAAAGGGCAATACCCAAAAACAATACGACCCAGAACAACAAAGAACGTGATCCTTTTTTCCAATGGAAATCGTCATTCTTATTATTTTTGTTATTGCGATTATTAGGTCCCTCAGGCGGTCGTTTGCCTTTAAACTTATCTTGAGGATTTTCTTTCATGTTCTAACCACCAATCTATTTATTTTAATGTTACAAATACCTTCTGAAACTTAGACTCAAAAACTAGCAAAAAGTTAGCGTTATTTTTCTTCGATAAGCTGGTAAATTGCATTTATGTTTCTTTTTTGCTGTTTATAATCCAAACCGTATCCCAGTACAAATTTATTTTCGATCTCAAACCCGATATAATCAATATGTAAATCGACCTTTGCTGCCCCTTTTTTAGTTAACAAAGATACAAACTTTAGAGATGACGGGTTCATACTTCTAATTCTTCTTCGTAAATACTTTACGGACAGACCGGAATCAACAATATCTTCCACAACAATAATATCTTTGCCATGCAAATCAGCGCTAAAATCTTTAATCATGGTAATTTCCCCGGAGGAAACCCGCCGGTTGCCGTAACTGGAAATTTTGATAAAATCAATCTCGCATTCAATTGATAGAGCGCGGATTAAATCTGCCAAAAACAGCACTGCCCCATTTAAAACGCCTACCATTATGGGCACTTTTCCCTGGTAGTCTTTGGAGATTTGCGCCCCTAATTCTTTTACCCGGTTTTGCACTTCCGTTTCGGAAATAAGAACATCGAAACTTAAATCGTCAACGGTAATAACT
>CAXHHS010001308.1:0-1762 GCA_964015645.1 uncultured bacterium | reverse complement strand
CTCACATGCCCTATCTCCGGTTCACCGATTCACCGATTCGAAAAAATCGGAAACTGCGATATTAACCTGACTCAGGTCCCTTCGGGATACAAAACCACTTTCACATAATTTTCTTCATTCAAATATTTTTGAGCTGCTTTTCGGATCGCTTCCAAATTCAGCTTTTCTACAAAATCATTGGTTTCCAAAATACTGAGGAGCGGTTCTTTGTGATAATCATAAAATTCCAGCGTGTTTATCCAATAACGATTTTCCTTCAAGTTCTTTTCGTGTTGTCTTCGCTGCGATTCTTTCACTTTTTGCAGGTATTCATCCGTCGTGCCGAAATTTTTCAAACTATCGATTTGCTGAAAAGCAAGCTGTGTGAGTTCCTCAACTCTATCCGGCGCGCATCCAAATCCAATGGTAATCTGGTAGTCTGCCTGTGGATAGTGCGACGGCGAAGCGCTAACCCGAACGCCATAAGTGCCACCTTGATCTTCCCTTAAAACCTCGCGCAGTTTTATGCGAAGCACAGCGGTCATGGAATTAATTTCGTGACGATTTTGGCGATTCCATTCAAAGGGCCCGCTAAAGACAACTCGCACCTGGCTTTTCGGCTCCAACCCTTTTCGAACTTCTTTTTCGATAATCCCGTTTGGTGGATTTACGCCGACATCTTTCCAGGTTTCTTTTCGCTCTTGCGAAGGCAGGCTGGCCAAATAGGTTTTTACCAGGGGTTTCATTCCTTCAATATCGATATTGCCGACAAATAAAAAGGTGAAGTCGCCGGCATCGGCAAATCGGTCTTTATAAATTTCGAAAGATCGCTCCAGGTTCATTTCATCTAACATATCCTCATTCCAGGGGCGAGAGCGAAAATGATATTGCGATAATGTAACGCTCAACGTGTCGCTGAAAGCCGCTTCCGGGCTTGCGCCGCGATTTGCCAAAAATCCCTTTAAGCGCGTTTGATAGGAAAGAAATGCATTGTTATCCTTTCGCGGTGACGTAAAGTAAAGATGGGTTAGCTGGAACAATGTTTCAATATCTTGCGGGGATGCGCTTCCGGAGAATCCTTCCTGCAATGAGCTGATGCCGGGAGAAACACGAACCACTTTTCCGGCTAATTTTTTATCCAATTCTATTTGATTAAAATTTCCCACGCCGCCCTGGGCAACAATGGCTGTTGCCGTAATCGCTGAAACATAATTTTCATCCGTTACCAACGAATTTCCACCGGGGCTATAAGCGGAAAACAATACCTGGTCATTTTTAAAATCAGTGGATTTTAAAATGACCCGCGCTCCATTGGATAATTTCCACAGGGTTACATCGATTTCTGCGATGGTTTCTTCTCCCACAATTTCCCCGGGAGTTGGCGGCGTTGCAATTAGCGGTTCATCGGAGACTTCATCAACGTAAGCGGTTATTTCCTTTTGGGTTACATTTTCAAAAACCGCCAGCAGTGACGCTTCCGACGGGATATTCGCATCATCCTTTTCCGGCGTGCTCAGTAAAACTACCCGATTATGGTCAGTAATTAATTCTTCCGCCAACCGGTTCACTTCCTCTAAGGTAACTGTGGGAATGTATTTTTGATAGAGTTGGAATTCATGCTCAATTCCGGGAATCGGCTCATCCGTTAAAAAATTGCGAATATACTCCGCCGCATAGCGCCCGGATTCGGTTTTATCTCTTTCGTTAAACGCCCTTTCCATTCCGCGCAGCATATCGCTGTCTCTTATACACATCTGACGCTGCCGACGAGCTTCTTGGTGTA
>CAXHHS010001307.1:0-1763 GCA_964015645.1 uncultured bacterium | reverse complement strand
GATTTTTTCTTTGGGAATGTGCGACCACCAGAACCCGCAAAAACCGGCTGAAAACATTCCATCGATATTTGCTAGTGAATACGCATTCGCTTGCTGAAAAGTGATTTTGCAAGTGCCGTACGATTTGGATTTGGCAACTGCAAGAACATTTTCGCTAAAATCGGTTGCTAAAACGGAAGCGGCGGTTTTCGCTATCATTTCGGTCCAATATCCGGTTCCACAGGCGATTTCCAAAACGGTATGCCCGGAAAAAATAGATTCGATTTTTTCTCTGATTTTAGCGAGATCTTCCTGCCGTTCCGGTTTCTCGTAAATGCGTTCGTATTCTCTTGCTCGGCGAGAGTAATAGGTAAACAAATCGGAATTCATTCAACCTCCGCTTTTGCGGATATTATCAATGATAAGTTGGAGAGCTCTTATAAATCTCCCGGAGGTTTTAGGCCAAACCTGAAATCAAAATAGAAGCTAAACGATCATCAAGCGCTATAAATACGCTTCATTTGAACCTCCGGGAGGTTATGCTACACAAATTCACCGGAGAAAATAAACTCGTTGATGATAATAAAAAATTTCCTTAAATTCAGCCTAATTCTTTTTAAATGAGCAAGTTATGAAGAATGAATTTTTCAAACAAAGCGAGGGAATTGTGAAATACCTGGTCGTCGTTTTGATTGCAATGGTTGTAATTAGCTGCAAAGAAAACGCTCAAATTAAACGGATGGAAGCGCAAAACGCCCAGTTAGTTTCGGATTACCAGGAACTACAGGCAGAAATAAATCGCACCCAGAATTTTATGGATCAATCTGCCCAAACGCTCAACCAGGTTCATGCAAGTCTGGAGCGGATCAGCACCCGGGAAAGGCTTGTGGCGGAAATCGC
Source organism: uncultured bacterium (assembly GCA_964015645.1). Taxonomy (GTDB): domain Bacteria; phylum Calditrichota; class Calditrichia; order RBG-13-44-9; family J075; genus CAXHHS01. Next base: position 884 of record CAXHHS010001307.1, on the reverse strand, counting down.
CACAAACACTGATGGTGCGTTAACCGGCTCAACAAAAAATGAGATTATGGGTTATCTGAATGCAATAGACGGCGAGTTGCGCCGCAATAAAAGGCGGGTTAATAATTTACAAAAACAAATCAATGAAAATGCCATCCAGGTAACTTCTTTGAATGACCTGATCGACACGCTAAAAGCGCAGATCCAAGAAAGAGAACAGCGTATTGTTGATTTTATCTCGGGGACCGAGCTTTTGGTGGCAAGATACGATGTCGTTCAAAAACAGGTCGAAGAAAAGCGCCAAATCCACGAGCGCCAAAAGACCGAGTTGAATGCCGCGTATTACATTATCGATACGAAAAAGAATTTAAAACAAAAAGGCATTGTTGAGGATAAAGGCGGGTTTCTCGGTATTAACAAAGTTACTAAATTGAAACCGGATTTTAGTAAAGACGGGTTTATCGCGATTGACATCGATAAAATGAAAATGATCGAAATAAGTCATCAGCGCAAAAAGGTGAAAATTATCTCTCCTCACCCCGGCGAATCTTATAAACTAATCGAAGGAACCGATAAGAATTCCTTCCTGGAAGTTACGGATGCCGAAGAGTTTTGGAAGGTTCGCTACCTGGTAATTCAAATCTAGGAGTGCCAAACTTCAGTTTGGTACTGGACTTTATTTCGGCGATATTGTCCAATATCGCACATCCCCTGTTATACCAGCGAACACAGCTCCATTTAGTCTCCCCTAAAAAACAAGCTAACTCCATAAAAACCAATACTGGTATGATTGTTGAATCGTTGATGGCGGAGAGCCGAGGAGTTATTTATAATCTTGCCCTTGGCTCTAAGAGCGTGTTTGAAAAATCTAATTTTATGCCACCCACAAAGTGGTTCCTTTGGAA
>CAXHHS010001306.1:0-1765 GCA_964015645.1 uncultured bacterium | reverse complement strand
AGAAAAACTGGCGCTTCTCCCTCCTGCTGGATTTGTGTGCAGAGAGTAGCCTTACAAAGGAGGGGACAGGTTTTTGCCACGAAGTGGTTAAAACCAGGGGTGGTTGTGTGGCTCAGGCTCTGCTTACCGTTGAAGCGACACTCAACCACCCCTGCTCCGCTTCACTGCGTTCCGCTACGCCTCCCCCCTTCTTTGTAAGGAGAGGAATTATTTATCGTTTTGCTTCCCGGTTCATTTTATCAAAGATTTTAAGCTAAGAGCTGAATAAGTATCCAATGAAGAAATTTAGTCTTTAGGGCGGCGGAGTTTGAGATTAAAGACATATTTTATCAACGGTAATTTTAAAAGTTCGGGGAAGGTCTCTTCTACATTTAGTTGATGCTGACATAATTTGAGCACGAAAAAGGAAACAACCGCCGCTAACGGAAAAAGGATGTAAATATTTTGGGTGACATAAAATTGGAATAAAAACAACGCCAGTGCGCTAACAACGATGACCACGTAAAACGAAGAATAATTTCGATCAAAAATGCTAATCCCCGAAGCCAATCGCAGGCCAGCTTGCTTCAGGATATTATGGATTATCATTCCAACAGATGTTGCAATTGCAGCACCTAATGCGCCAAATGGCGGGATTAATACCAGATTTAATATCAGGTTGATAACGACGGCAATCAAGTTGATGATAACGACATAGCGCACTTTTCCTAAAACTTTGAGTGTTAAGCCGTTAAATCCCAACACGACATTGAAATAATATCCCAATGAAATTAACTGCAAATACACCCAGGATTGTTCGTAGCGCGTTTCATACAGTAAAACCGTAAGCGGTTTTGCCATCGAAAACGTCAGGGCAAACAAGGGAAACGATAGCACGCCCAACCACACAGCGGTTTTCCAATAGAGATGATTAATTCCCTGGAAATCTTTTTTTGCGAATAATCGTGCCGCCAGCGGGGTATACAGCAGGGCAAAGCTGGTCATCACCAGCTTGTTAAAATGGGAAGCCGGTAAAATAACCCTATAAAAAGCGACCTCAGTCGTGTTGTGAAAATATCCCAAAATCATGGTGCCACTGGAGTGCATTAAAACCGAAACCAGGTCTGAAGTGAGCAACGGAATGGTGAAAGAGAAGACTTCGACAAAAGGAATAACAACTTCTTTGAATTTGAATTTCTTTAGCAATCCCTGCTTTTTTAGTAATCGCAATAAAATCCAGGAATAAACAATTACTGCCAGGGCGTTTACCGAAAGATAACCATAGGCGAGAAAGAGAACATCGCTTTGGAAAACGATAAGCAACACGCTAACCAGCAGTTTAATACCCGGACCAAACAGATGCTTACGAGTAAAAATTACTTTCGGGCTGGCAAAGCTGGCAAAAAGGCCGATCAAGGTTAAATCGACCGCTTCGACCGGTACCATAAAAATCAGGATGAGTAGAATATCAACCGGTTGGGCGTCTCCACTAATCAGGCTGGCGATAAATTCCGGCGAGATGTAGATGGCGCTGACAAAAACGAGACCGGTGAGGGTAATCGTTCCTAAGGTCAGGAAAACGGTACCGAAGAGCTTTCCATATTGATCTTGCTCTTCATATATCGGGATAAAGCGGGTAATCGCCCGTTTTAGCCCCATTGTAGAAAACCCTTGAAAAAAGGCGATAATTGAAAGCGCATAAGCCCATGCGCCATAATCAGCTTGCGACAAATAGCGTACGATTAATATTTGGGAGGCAAAATTTAACCCGACTGAAATGAAACGC
>CAXHHS010001305.1:0-1768 GCA_964015645.1 uncultured bacterium | reverse complement strand
AAGCTGGACTGCATTGCCCGTGCGCACCAGCTGGTCATGGAAGGGTACAAATGGCATTTTGGGGAGAAGCCGGGGTGATAAATACGCAATCCTTTTCCGCAACGCCGGAGTTGGAAATAACAAGTTCCGGATTCCAACCCGGTACCCATTCCGCTTCCAAAACCGGGCAAAGCAGGGGAAACACTTTCTCCGGCCCTGCAATAATCGTTTGCGTGTAACTGTGTTTGATGTGATTGGGTTTTTGGATGTTCATTTTTTATCTCCTCCGAAAAACACAAAAATCACGAAAAAATTTTATTTAATGAATTTTGTATGTTTCGTGTGTTTAGTGGAAAAAGAACTAATCGTTTGGGCTAAGTGTTTAAGCTCGAAATATATTTAACGGATTGTGTGACCAATTCTCTTAAAATGTTCATATCAACATCTTCCAGTTTATTGACGTAAAGACAGGATTTCCCATGTTTGTATTTTCCCAATTTGCTCAGCAGCTCATCATAACGGCTAAAGCCGGCCATGATGTAAAGGGTCAAACTTTGTTTACGCGGGGAAAACCCGGCGACAAACCAATCGCCCTCACGGCCGCTTTGGTATTTGTAATGATAGCTGCCGAAACCGATGATGCTCTCACCCCACATTTGCGGTTCTGCCCCAGTAATCTCTTTCATCATTTCCAAAACGACAAACGAATCCTGGCGCCGTTTTTTATTTTCCACGCTATTTAGAAACGCCTCAACGCTGGCGTCATTTGGTTTGGTTTTCAACTCTGCCATGGGTGCTCCCTGTGGTTTACTCTAAACGCTTAATAGCTTCTCAATTAAAGTGATTAAGAACAAGGTTTCAGTTTCTATCAGAATGAATCGGCGATGGAGCGAAACGGAGACTCGGTGAAGTCTCCGTTTCGCCGCTTCTCCGTTTCACCGATTCCGTCATTACTTCCACCCAATTTTTGCAAAATAAATTTTGTGGCATAGCCACCGCTACGCGGCACTCCTATCGTTCAATCTTAAAATCCACGCCCGGTACCGGCAGCATAACGGCCTGGTTGTTGTTGATATAGGGCAGCAAGGCGTTTTTAACTTCATCTTTGGCGCTAAAGTAAATGATTTGCCAGCCGCGTTGGGAAATCTCCAACAGGGTTTGCAATTGGCGTTTTAAGCGCTCGCTATCGGATTTTAGAAAGGGATCATCGAGAATAAAAAATCCTTTTTCGGTGTGCAGCAGTTTTTCGCCCAGGGCGAGGCGGATGGCGAAATAAAGCTGATCGTATGCCCCGCTGGAAAGCCAATCCGGCTGCAACAGCTTGCCATCGCTGCGCTGCACGCGAATGCCGCCATTGCCAGCATCATAATGGACATTTGCATAAAGCCCTTCGGTAATTTCCCGGTAAAAATGGGAGGTCGCGCTCTCTTCTCCAAACAGACCACTCACTTTCTGGCGTTCGGTTTGCTCAATCTCTTCAAAAATTTCGATGGCGGAGCGCACGGTATGCTGCCGATTTTCCACTCCGTCTATAAATGTTTTCAATTGCTGCTGCAAATATTGCAAATCGTTGAGGGAGCGGCACTGGAAAATCTGCTCTTCCGGGAGCGTGGCTTCGTAGGTCAGACGTTCAAACTCGCTTAGCCGGTCGCGAAGCGTTTGCAGTTCCCGCTGCAATTTATCCAATTCTTCTTGCGTCGATTTATGGCCGGCACGTTTGCTTTCTCATTCCTTCTCCTCAAATTCTGTCTCTTATACACATCTGACGCTGCCGACGAGCTTCTTGGTG
>CAXHHS010001304.1:0-1769 GCA_964015645.1 uncultured bacterium | reverse complement strand
AAGAGCGCCTGATTTCATCATATCCCGGGAAAAACGTTTATATGACCTTTTGCGCTCGCTGCCACGGCATCAACATGGATGGCAAGGGGAGAGACAATTATCCGCCATTGGCTAATTTATCGGAAACATATTCCAAATCGGACATCATTATCCTGCTAAACACCGGTAAGGGAGAAATGCCCGCGTTTCCGATGTTAACGGAAGCGCAGAAGGCTGATGTCGCGGATTTTCTTTTGCAAACATACCGGGAGAATAAAACCACCTTTCGGCCCCAGGCAACCAGCCGGCGGGTAGTTCCGGAAATCCCTTATTCACACACCGGCTACAACCGTTTTTTCGACCAATATGGCTACCCGGCGATTAAGCCACCCTGGGGTACGCTCAACGCCATCAATTTGAACAGCGGCGAAATTGAATGGCAAGTGCCATTGGGCGAATTTCCGGAACTCACCGCCAAAGGCATTCCGCCAACCGGTACGGAAAACTACGGCGGCCCGGTTGTGACGGCGGGCGGCCTCGTTTTTATCGGGGCCTCAAAAGATGAAAAATTCCGAGCATTCGATAAGAAGAGCGGAGAAGTGCTCTGGGAAACGCAGCTTCCGGCAGGCGGATATGCCACGCCCTGCACCTATGAAGTTCAGGGAAAACAATATGTTGTCATCGCTGCTGGCGGTGGTAAAATGGGCACCAAATCCGGCGACGCTTACGTGGCATTTGCGCTGCCGAAGTAGTTGGACATCTTACCTAAAGAGGCGAATAGTTTGAACATCAGGAAAATCCATTTATTTTTTATGCTTGTTGCCCTGGCCATTTTAGGGGTGAAAAATGGACAGGCAGAAGAGATATCAGAAAAGTCTGCTGCCACAGAGAATTCCTCTTTACCAACTGTCGCAACCGCTGTTGGTGTTTCATCACCACCCGTTATAGATGGTGATATATTACCCGAACCTATTTGGCAAAATGCCCCAGCAATAACCGGATTCTGGCAGACGACACCGGATGAGGGCCAACCGGCTTCGGAAAAAACCGAGGTGCGAATTATTTATACCGCCAAAACATTGTACATCGGCGTTGTTTGCTATGATCGTAACCCGGGCAGCATCATCGTTTCGCATAGTCGCCGTGATGGATCGCTGAACGAAACCGACTGCTTCCAGATACTTTTGGATACCTACAATGATAAGCGTAACGGTTTTCTCTTCGGAACCAATCCCGCCGGTATAGAATACGATGCCCAGATTACCAATGAAGGCCAGGGGTTTTTTGGCAGCGGCGGCGGGGGATTTAACTTAAACTGGGATGGTTCCTGGGATGTGAAAGCAAAAATCACCGAATTCGGCTGGTGTGCGGAGTTTGCCATTCCCTTCCGCACCTTGCGGTTTTCCGACGCCGAATTGCAAACCTGGGGGCTTAATTTTCAACGCAACATTCGCAAACGGAACGAAAGCGCCTTTTGGGTTAACCTGCCGCGCCAATTTGATATCCAAAAAGTATCCCTCGCCGGGGCACTGACAGGTCTGGAAAATATCCAACAAAAAAATCTCAAGCTAATGCCATACGGCCTGGGAGAAGCCAGCCGCGATTTCGATACCCAGCAAGAAGCGGATTTTTCCAATAATCTCGGCATCGATTTAAAATACAGCCTGACGCCCAGTTTAACGCTGGACGCCACCTACAATACCGATTTTGCCCAGGTAGAAGTTGATGAACTGCACATTAACTTAGACCGTGTTACCCTGTTTTTTCGCGAAATGCGCCCGTTCTTTCTG
>CAXHHS010001303.1:0-1769 GCA_964015645.1 uncultured bacterium | reverse complement strand
TTATTACTGCTGGCGGATTGGGGTTCGAGCTGGTAATCTGCTTCTTCCGCATCGGCAAATTGAATGTTTGCCGGGCGTTCCGGCTGCCATTCTACATCCTCATCCGCGATTGACGCTTTTACATCAATTCTTCCTTGCGAGAAATAGTCTTCGGTAATCAATTCGGAATTTCCGGAAAATACGCAATTTACGAATGTGCCAGCACCACCGCCGAAAAACGGCTTTTTACGCTTGGCTTCAATCGCAAGTTTGTTGCCGATAAAGGTGCAATTGGCCACTTGCGCAATGGAAAGGTCTTTGCTGGAAATACCGATACTATTACCGCGCATCAGGCAATTTATAATGGTCGGATAGGAATTTTCTCCGACACTAATACCTTTATCCGAGAGGTTATCGAAGGTGCAGCCGGTTATCAGCAAGTCTCTTGCCCCGGAAACATCCAGGCCATCACCGTTAAAACCGCTTTGACGAAAGGTGCAGTTGCGAACTTCACCGGTACAAAAATCCAAATCAACGTTGTCGGCGGTGCAGTTAAAAAAGAGGCAATCGACCATTTCGATGTGGCCGTATTTTAAGTTCAAACCATCCTCGCTGGCCATATCGATAAATTGGCTGTTTTTTAATTCCAAATCACCGTCGTGCACTGCAAATCCGCCGGTGAATAGTGTACCATTGATAAATGCCTGGTAAGCGTCTGAAAAACGGGTATATTTTACAATTACCTTTTTATCCGTTGGCCGAAGCACCGCTAATACGCCCCAGGGAATACCGCTGCCATCCCCGTGAATTTTAATAGTATCGGTTTCCGTCCCAATCGAATACAACCCGCCGTAAGAGAGAATACTAATGCGCGGCTTAACCGTAATATCGGTTCCCGGTTGGATAATTAGCGGGACATGTTTGGGGATGATGACGTTTTTATCGATGGTAACGTTACCGCTTAAGGATACGGCGTTCGGGCGTTCTTTGCTGGCCTTAAATTGCGGGTTTTTAGCCAGAAATTCTTTTCGTGTATTGTTGATGGCGTCGATATCGAACGGGGCGGATTCATCATAGGCGGTAATACCGATACAGCTTTGCGGTGTTGGCTCCGTTTGGCTAATAGCCATCGAAGGAATTCTTTTACCGGTAACGGCATTTTCAGCAATAACAGATATTTGCGGCGGATTCCAATACAAGGGATCTTTGTATTTTTCGGCCAGGTTTCCGGTTATAAACATGCGATATTTACCGGAAATGGTTTTAAAAAATTCCCAGTAAGTGGTTTTTATAATATCATTTCCATATTCCACATCAGGCAAAAGCAAGCGGTCGAAATTTAGATTAACAACACCGTTTTCAGCCATAACGGTTTGGAGTAGTTGATCTTCTTCATCCAGCTTTTTGTTGTCGTTGCTATCTTCAAACAGTTGATCTTCGCCATCTAACTGAAAGCTGGTATCGGCGATTTGAATTTGCTGTAACTTAATCCCGGAAAAATTGATCACCGCAAATTCGAAAGCGGCTTGATCGCTGGCTTTCAGCTTGTACGATAAATTGGTGCCAGAATGATTTAAAACGCGATGCACACGCGTTAAATTATATTTTATCTTTTTACGAAATTCTAATCATCCCACATATCCTTTTTCTCTTGATCTAATTGATTCCTTTCGAGTAATTCCAATCTTTGTTGTTGGGGATCAACTTCTTTGTCCAGAATATTTTTATCTTCACTATATTTTGTTTGTATTTCTAAGATGATTATTTCAAATTGTGTTCCAAAAAAATCT
>CAXHHS010001302.1:0-1773 GCA_964015645.1 uncultured bacterium | reverse complement strand
TACGCAACCGGTCGGCTTTATTCTCGATTGGTTAGCGGAAAGCCGCTTGATGGTAAAAGAAACCGCCTATCGTGAAGCTACAAAAGTATCCGTCCACCCGGAAACCGGAAAAATTATCTTAACTCTCAAAAAAGGACGCACCGGGTATTATTTACAGCCCTCTTTGGTTTTCGAAAATTCGCGCCTTTTGGAAATCAAAGATTCGGCGATAATTTTGTGCTCAAACCCTATTTACATGCTTTATAATGGCAAAATTTACCGTATCGAATCTGCCCTTCCCGCTATTTTCTGGAATAACTATTTTCGCGTTCGGGATAAGTTCGAAATTCCAAGCTCGGAATTGGGCGAGTTTATCCGGCTTTATTTACCGCACATTCTGCCGGTGCTGGATTGGGATAATCTCGGTGATAATATCAAAGAAAAACCGGTGACACTCTCGGAAAAACAAGTCCACTTTGCGGAGTGGAATCAGCACATGCAGATCGAGATAAAATTTAAATATGGCCGCTATGAATTTCCTGCCTACCCCATTGCCGAGCGTAGTTTGGCATCGGAATACAAAAACCTGTATATCATCAAGCGCGACGTGGCAGAAGAAGATCGCAGCCGGAAATTTCTGGAAGAAAACGGTTTAATTTTTCGCTCCGGCCACTGGCACATTGCCGCCAACTATAACACTTTGGATTGGATGCGGCTGGTAATTCCCCGGCTTATTAAAGAAGGCTTTACAATTATTGATGAAGATAAACTCAACCGCTATCGCGTTCACCGGCAGGCGCCGAAATTGCAACTCAAAGTGCGTTCGGGCGTCGACTGGCTGGATTTGAAATATTATATCGTGATTGGCAAGGAGGCGGTGCAAATCCCTAATTTGTTAAAGCAAATCCAAAATGGAAAACATTATGTACGCCTGTCTAATGGTTCCAATCTTTTTCTTCCGGAAGACATCATCGAAAAAATTCAAGCATTTTCCCACTACCTGGATATGAAGAACGGGCAGGGTGAAGTTCGGCTGCCAATGGCCGGTATTACAATGTTAAAGGAAATCCAAAGTTTGGCCGAGCATATTCGCCTGGACAAACAAGCCAGCGAATTAATGGAAAAATATGAGGCGTTCGAAGCTATCCAACCGGTACCGTCGCCGCAGCACTTAAACGGCGAATTGCGCCAATATCAACAGCATGGGATGGATTGGCTCTTCTTCCTCAACCAGTTTTCTTTTGGCGGCATTTTGGCTGACGATATGGGCCTGGGAAAAACAGTGCAAGTAATTTCGATGCTTCTTAAGCTGAAAGAAAACAATGCGTTAAAGCGACCTGTTTTGATTGTTGTTCCACTAACGTTAATTTTTAATTGGTGGGAAGAATTCCAAAAATTTGCACCGAATTTGCGAGTGCTGCGCTACGCCGGCAATCGCGCAGACCGCCTGCGCCATTTGAAAAAATTTGCTGATCACGATGTTGTTTTGTGCAGCTACGGCGTGGTGCTGCAAGATCAAAAAAATCTCGGCGCTCAGAATTTCGATTATTTGATTTTGGATGAATCGCAAAAGATTAAAAATCCCCAGACGAAAACTTACAAAGCTGTCAACAAATTGAAGTCGCACCATAAATTAGCGCTTACCGGAACCCCGGTGGAAAACTCCTTGATCGATTTATGGGCGCAACTCAACTTTGTAAACCCGGGATTGTTGGGAAGCATGAAACAGTTTGAGACGCGTTACATCGACGTAACGGAAGATGAGCGAGGCGAGCAAATTGCAGCCCTCAAAAA
>CAXHHS010001301.1:0-1774 GCA_964015645.1 uncultured bacterium | reverse complement strand
CGCGCCGGGCGATTCCCTAATTCTGGAAATTCGCGAACCGGGAAAAATGAAAACAGTCGGCCCTGTTGATTATGTCACTACCGGCCAAGCTATTTTTCGCGGGAAAGTAGCAGTGAATGAAGGCGAATTTACAGCCCAATTTGTTGTTCCCAATGATGTTCCGCACGATTCGGTTATCACCGGCGGCAAACTGTTCGCCTACACCTGGAACGGCCGCAACGAAGGAATGGGGTTCGTCGATTCAATTTACGTCGGCGGGGTCGATAGCAGCGTAACAGATACCATTCCACCGGAAATTACCTTTGCAATCCCCGGCAGCGACAGCGCTGCCGCAGTGCTGTTAGCCGGTTTGTATGATGAAAGCGGCATCAACCTTTCCGCCCTGGACAATCATTTTCCGATGCTCTTTATCGATGGCAATTTTCAGGATACGATCAATGTTGCGGATTTTTTTAATTACGATCCCGGCAGCTTTCAAAGCGGAATTTTACGCGTTCCCCTGCCGCCGCTCTCCGATGGTACCCATATCTTTACGCTCAAAATTCACGACAATTTCAACAACGCTGCGGAAGACTCGGTTGCGCTTGCCATTACCGGTATTCCAACGCCACCGGAAAATATTCCCAATCAAATAACCCTGGCGCAAAACTTTCCCAATCCCTTTAACCCGGAAACCACCATTCGCTTTCGATTGGAAGGAAGCCAAATTTTTCAAGTGCGCCTGGAAATATTTAACACGCTTGGGCAAAAAATTCGCACCTTAACCAACGATAGATTCTCTCCCGGAGAATATGAAATGCAATGGGATGGCCGCAGCCAAACCGGGGAGAACGTCGCCAGCGGAATTTATATCTACCGCTTGCAAACATCTACATCGTTTAACAGCCATACCGGTCAAGGAAGCGGCATTTTCCAATTAGCAAAAAAGATGGTTTTGATTCGATAAGAAATGGCCACAGAATAAGTAAGCGCTATAGAATAATCGACATATTTGTGACTGCCACTGTCAGGCTGAGTGAAGTCGAAGCCTCTCCTAATACAAATCCACCCTTCGACTTCGCTCAGCCTGACCTGCAATCAAGCCATTGCAAGGTGACATTTATTTGATCAATGACTTAAGTTTCAATTCAGGTGAAAAGTATTTTATTATTCGCTTGATTTTTTAGCCTCACTCCGCCTCTTTATTGTCGGATAGATTATGTACCGGCAATTACAAAATGCTCTCAAATTAGAAACGGATTCCATACAATCAAAAACCGACGGAGAAGCGGCGAGTGGATATTTTAGGTATTTTAACCCTGGTTCTGATTATTTATTTGGTCGCCCGCCAAATTACAGCAACTCGCGAAGAAAAAGTAAAACCGGCAGCAAGTGAAACAACGGATTCTACCAGCTCTCCATCACCAACCCCAAATGGTGAAAGCGCTGTCGATTCCCCACCGGCAACACAAAATGTTTCGGAGCAGGAAATTTTTGCCATCGCGCAAAAAATCGAATCTTTTTATAAACAATCTGCTTACCCGGCGGATTTTTTAACGCTCGATGATTTTCGCAACGGCGTAGAATTGTTAAAATCCGAAAAATACTCCGTTTCCGATTTGTTAGGCTATTACAACGGCATCAATGTGCCGATTGCTTGCATGGCGTTAGAAGCGCTTTCCCAGCGAGAAGATTCCAACGACATTCTACCGGCGATCCTGGCGAATATGAATGCGAATATGTACTGGGTGCGTTTTTTTGCGCTGCGATTTATCAATCTCAAAATCGAAAGACC
>CAXHHS010001300.1:0-1779 GCA_964015645.1 uncultured bacterium | reverse complement strand
CAAAATTCGCCCCAAACAGATGCACCAGGTCGCAATCAGCAAGTTGTTCGTTGGCTTTCCACATGTCAAAATAGCAAGTCTCAATTCCTCGCGATTCGAGCTGTTTTTTCGTCTCGATCATTTTAATGTATGGCCCGCCGCGGTACAATGGCACGCCTTCGTGAGTTGCGAAAATAATTTTCATTATTGTTTCGACCTCCCGTAAAACCAGGAAAAATCATGCATCAGCATTTGCTTTGTGACCTTGGCTAATTTAGCCGGATCGTAGTGTTTGATCAATTTCGGTTTGGGAATTTCGATAGCGTTTTTTAGCAGCCCCGTTTTTTGCGCCAACCGGTTCAGCATCACCTTTCCGGATGGCAACGAAATTCGCAGCCAAATAGAATCATCGTTTACATCTGATGAAATTTTAACGCTGCCGTCAATAAATTCAGCCTGCCAATCGATAGCGGATCGTTTTTGCCACCAATCGGCATATTCGCCGAGGGTAAGATTAGGGATTTTGCGTGTTTTGACTTCCTGAAAAATAGTGTCGAACAGTTTTAAGCGTCGTTGCCCCGGGTGATGGTATAAAAATACCGGCTCTTGTAGCGCTAATTTTTCATCCATGACGCGAAGATAATACTGTCGTTTTTGCTTTTCTGTATGTCGCGCCCAATGCAGGCGGCTGGCGCTAATCGGGTGAATGGGGATTTGTAGCACGGAAGAAAACGAGTCGCTGGCAAAAGGGTAAAACGGCAAATCATCGTAATTGATGGCAAATTCCGAAGAATAACGAAATCCGTATTCACGGATAACTTCATCTAAAATCGGGTGCCATTCTCCATAGGGCGCGGCGTAGCCTTTGGCTTCGATTTGAGCAGATTTTAAAATCGCCAATCCCTTTTGAAAATCGGCTGAATTTGCCCGGTAATTGGGAAAAACTCGATGGCGATAGCAGTGGTAGCCGATTTCCTGGCCTTCCATTTTACGATAATAATCGATCCATTCCGCTTGCGATTTGGTTTCGATAAACCAGCTTGCGCGAATGGCGTTTTTTTTGCAAATATCGTACAGATTTTCTACTTCCTCGCGGGTGCCGAAATCCGTATCAACTCGAAATCCAAATATCGTTTTGGCGCCATCCGGAAACGGCCATAAATGGATAAACGGCAAATTGCGCTGGTGAAATAGAAATTCGAGCGCTGTTTGAATGATGCGCCGAATGCCGCTTTTGCAAACAGCGGAACCTCTCTCCGAAGGCATTCGCTCGCCACCTTCCGGGGGGAAATTAATGCGCTTCATACGGTAATTCGTCAGGGCGGATACCAGCCCGGATGGAATGATTAATGCAACGCCTTTTCCGACCTGCATTTGTAATATTGTTTTTATCCCGGATTGATTGGACAAATGTTGAGAATCGCAAGCAATCGAGCAACGGCGACCAATTGTGCAGTAGGGGGTTGTCGAGAAAATGATGTCATCATCAGTTGAAAATAGATAATCGATTCGCTCACGCCGGAGTTTTATGTCGAGCAATTTCTTTGCTGAATTTGCATCAATCAAAACTGCACCACCGTTTTCTAAGTAATTGGTAATATTGAAATTGCTGTTAGGAACATATGTTGAATTCACAATAGCGACGGGGAGTTGTCCCGCCGCTGCCGCATCCTGCGAATCAATTTGGAAATACGGAACCCCGATTTGGTTTAATACAATTTCCCAACCGGGAGATATTTCCGTAATGCCAACTGAAAGCTTCAAATGAACACCTTTTTAAAATATCGAATATCATCAAAT
>CAXHHS010001299.1:0-1780 GCA_964015645.1 uncultured bacterium | reverse complement strand
CATGACCACCCAGGGTTCAAAGCAGCTACCGAGAATTTGAAACTCGAATATCGAACCGGCGCCCAGGAACTCCCGGATGCTTCCCAGGACGATCAGCACCCAGGTAAATCCAACACCCGTTCCCAGGGTATCGAGAAAGGAAAGACTCACCGGGTTTTTAGAAGTAAATGCTTCCTGCCTGCCCAGGATCAAACAATTCACGACAATCAGGGGAACGTAAGGCCCCAGGTTTTTACTGATCTCCGGGAAGTTGGCAGCTAAAAACAGGTCAGCGATGGTCACAAATGTAGCGATAATCAGCGTAAAGCTAACAATACGGATTTCCCGCCGGAAAACTTTCCGGAAAGCGGAGATCACGATGCCGGATGCTACCACCGTAAAAGCGGTGGCCAGGCCCATGGAAAGCCCGTTGATAGCGGAATTGGTCACCGCCAGGGTGGGACACATTCCTAAAAGCTGCCGCAGCACCGGGTTTTCTTTCCAGAGACCTCTCAGGAAAATTAGTGATTTTGAGGGCGCCTCTTTGGGCAAGAATTGATGTTCAGCGACGTGATGATGGCTACTCATGGCGTTTCCCGGTTAATTTTTGATTTCACCTGGTTAACGGTTTTATTCAATATATTCACCACGGCGCGGGAAGAAATGGTAGCGCCGGTAATCGCCTGGATTTGATTGGGTTTCTCCGGCGGTTTGTTCAGAATATACTCGATTGGGAACTCTATCGGTAAATCTTTGAACTGGCTGCGAAATTTATCGGAGGTGATTTTGGCGCCCAGTCCCGGGGTTTCCAGGTTTTCCAGGATGATGATGCCGGTTAAGTTCTGCCAGTCGGGCGAGATACCGATCATCATCTTGATGATGCCCTGGTAGCCCCCGCCCTCGCCAACAAAAGCGTAGCCGGCCACCTCATTATTCCCGTTTAATCCCCGGTAAATTTTATTTTGTTCATCTATGGTTTCAAATCGTTCCGCGCCCGGCAGCACTGTCAAGATCGCCTGGCGGAGCGCTGCTTCACGATTTTTTTCGATAATGGGATAGGCGTATTGAGCCATGAAAGAGATCGAAACGGCGGAAATAATTCCAATGATTGCCAGACTCACTGCTGTGTTGATGTTGTTTTTCATCGTGCCGCCCGGTTTTGTGTTTGCTTCACATAGCCGTATTGGGGGGGTTGGGTGTGGCGTTCGATTAAAGGAGATATGCCGTTCATCAATAAAATAGCATACATTACCCCTTCCGGCAGGCCGCTAAAGGTGCGAATCAGAATGATCAAAAACCCGATCCCGAGACCGTATATCCATCTTCCCCGGGGCGTTGCCGGGGAAGCAACCATATCGGTAGCCATGAAAAAAGTTCCCAGCATGAAACCGCCGGAAAGCAGGTGAAATAAGGGATCGGCATATTGAGCGGAATTTATCGGCCAGAGAATTCCGCTAAAGAGGATAGCGCTGCCAAAGATACCGGCAATAATTCGCCAGTCAGCAATCTTTTTAACCACCAAATACAGGCCGCCGAGGAGAATGGCAAATACCGATGTTTCACCCAAAGAGCCGCTGACGTTTCCCCAAAATAATTGTGCGTAGTCTGCCAGTTGGTGTTGAAATTTCATAGCCGCTAAAGGGGTGGCCTGGGTAATGGCGTCAATTTTTAGGGAGGTGAATTTTTGCGAAGGGGCGGACCAGGTGGTCATCATCACCGGAAAAGCCGCTTGCAGAAATGCCCTGCCAACCAGGGCGGGATTAAATTTGTTATGCCCCAATCCGCCGAACACCATGTTCTG
>CAXHHS010001298.1:0-1783 GCA_964015645.1 uncultured bacterium | reverse complement strand
ATACCACTGCTCCAAAACCCGAGTGATATAAGCAATCTTTTTAAAGGGTTTTACAATCAGTTTGCTGGTTTTTTTGGCTTCCATCGCTTTGATAGTATCTTTTAGCCAGCGAGTGGTTGGCAGGCCAATAGTGCTGGAATCCAGGTTGGATCCCATATAAATCAGCTTAGGTCGCAGGAAAGTTTGTTCAAGCAAGGAATAGGAAAGCGTGCTTTTGCCGCCACCATCCGGTGCCAACAAAGCGACCCATAATCCCTGGCGTTTTAGCATAAAGAAAAACGGCCGCATTCGCCGAAGTAATATTGTGGAACTTTTACGCCATATATTTCCCAGGGGATTTTGCCAAAACAGTTTTCGCGAAATTCCCTGGAGGTGTTTTTTAAAACTCTTGCGATTATTGCTTTCCAACAGCCGGGCTACTGTAAGCCAGGATAAGGGCGGTGGTAAATATTTGCTAAAAACTCCGACAATTCTTTTTTTCATCCGGGGATTATTTTCTGCTAACTCTCTTAAAAACAATAATCTATCTAAACGTTCTTTACGAAACTTTCGTTTGTCCATTAAACAATGAAAAAAGAGTGTGATAAATTCATCCGCCGGGGAAAGTGTATAGGTTGGTTTTTCTTTTTCGCGGTTTTGCAAACATTCTTCTGCGTAATCGAACTTAAGCCACCGGATTGGCGCGCCATATTTCAGGTCGTTAACCACGTCTAATTTCAGCCAGGTATCCGCTGCCTCATCGTAGGTTACAAAAAAACGGTGCGGTTGGTATCCCCAGGAAGGCAGCTCCTGGTAGCCTAATTGGGTAATGGTTTGAACAAATTCGTTCATTTCCGTTTTTCGCACCAGCAGATCAATTTCCTTCATTTCCGCTGTTTCGGTTAACTCATCATAACCGCGAAGCAGGGAATACGTTACCTGGTTACGATCCAGCGCTTTGAAAACCGCCAGCAGCGAATTTTCAATTTTCATAATGTTATCTTTTTCGGCAGATAGTTTGCCGTTAGTGCTGTTTTTTGAGACATCAATATCCATGGTGACTTCAAAATCCTTTTTGAATTTCTATAGCCCTTTCAGGGCATTGAACTATCTTTTCGTATCTTTCCCAGGGTGTTACCCTGGGCTTTGTTATTTTTCCCTTTCAGGGAATATTTTTCTTTATCAATAACCACAAATTTTTATTGCAAGGTCAAAATAATGATTTTAATGCTTCGGAATTTTGTTCGCGCATACACAGGCGAAGCACATTTACAAAATGGCCATTTTTTAATTCGCTTTCCGTTAAACGACATGCTTCTTTTAAGGAGCGATGCATCCAGCAGGTAAAAAATAACGGTTTAATGAGTTCGCGAGCAAGGCCGGTGTTTTCACAATAAGTGCTGATTGTATTTCCAATCAGTTCGTTGATATCCGTTTTTCCTAAAAAATGCGTAGAAAAATTTTTAAGCGCATCCCGGCTGCCTTGCTGGCGAGCAACCCAGGAGGCATAGGTACGGAAAAAGTAAAAAATGTCCCACAAGGGCATTCCCTGTGGCTCCCCGGCTTCCCAATCGATGACAATGATGTTGTCACCTTTATCGACCATCATATTCCAGGTTCCCGGGTCACCGTGTTGAAAGACTGCCGGAAAGGCGATTTTGCTGTTGCCAATCGTATCGATTTGCCGGCGTAAAAATTCGACCTCTTCTTTTGGTGATTTGTAAATATCCGTAAACGTTTCGAATAATTGCTTTAACGCCTGTCTCTTATACACATCTGACGCTGCCGACGAGCTTCTTGGTGT
>CAXHHS010001297.1:0-1789 GCA_964015645.1 uncultured bacterium | reverse complement strand
ATAGCGATAACGGCGCGCTTGCCGTTTTTCGAGAGACGCTTTAGCGTTTTGTAAAATAAATCTGTTGCTTCCACCGGCGGGTTAAAACTGTCGTACAAATCTCCGGCAATCAGCACCGCATCAACGTTTTCCTTGTCGGCAATTTCACAGGTTTCTTGCAATACTGCTTTTTGTTCTTCCAACCGAGAGAAACGATCCAGGCGTTTGCCGAGATGCCAATCGGCGGTGTGGAGCAGCTTGAGTTTTTGATGGGTTGTTTTGGCCATAACATTCTTAACGAAGGATGAAAGAAAAAGGATAAAATTTCCCGAATAATTGCCCTCGACAGAGCGTCAGCTTAATTCTTGACTTTCTCTAAAAGCATGTTTAATATAATCAAAAAATGGCTGAGAAATGAATGTCTTTCGCAAAGAATTAATCGAGCTATTGAAGGAGCCCAAAATGCCCGATGAGGTGCTGCGGCTGCACATGATGAAATTATTAGGGCCGCCCTATCCCAAAGCAAAAATTAGCTATGAGGAGTTCCTGGAATGGTTGGATGAAGATATTTTGGCAGAATGGGTAGATGGAGAGGTAATTATGGCAAGTCCGGCTTCTAAGATGCATCAAGATATTGTCTTTTTTATTGGAAAATTAGTGGATATCTTTGTTCGATACAAAAAACTTGGAGAAGTGCTTACTGCACCTTTTCAAATGAAGCTTGAAAACTCCGGCAGAGAGCCGGATTTATTATTCGTGAAAACAGAAAACCTCTCTCGCTTTAAAAAGACTTACCTGGATGGCCCGGCAGATGTGGTGCTGGAAATCATTTCACCCGAAAGCGGGGGCAGGGATCGCGGCGATAAATTCTATGAATACGAACGCGCCGGAATCCCGGAATACTGGCTAATCGATCCGCAAAAAAACTGGTTTGAGGTTTACCGGGTAAATAATGAGGGCATCTACGAATCCGCTTTCAGCGGCAAAAAAGGAAAATATAGCAGCGATGTTCTTCCCGGTTTTTGGCTAAATGTCGAGTGGCTTTGGCAATCGCCGCTACCGGATGCTCTCGATGTTTTATGGGAAATTGCGCCTGGTATTTTCGAGAGATATCAAAAATAATTTTTTGAAATACACAAAAAAATTATAAATTCCCCAACAAATACTCTAACGCCTCGGTCTCCTTCATACCGGCAGTTTTGCGGCGGAGGAAGTTGGCCTCATCCAAATCCTCCATCGCAAGCAGTTTATGCTCTTTACGCGTGCCGGATTCGCGGACGTTGATGGCGGGAAACAATCGCCGGTCGGCGCAGTCGCGGGATAGCACTAAATCGAGATTGCCGGTACCTTTAAATTCCTGAAAAATAATGTCATCCATCCGGCTGCCGGTGTTGACCAAAATGGTGGCCATCACGGTTAGCGAGCCGCCGTTTTCCAGGTTGCGGGCGGAGCCAAAAAAGCGGCGCGGCAATTCCAGGGCATTTGCTCCCAGGCCCCCGGTCATGGTTTTTCCGTAAGATTCGGTATCTTTATTAAACGCTCGTCCCATTCGGGTCAGCGAATCGATAACCACCAGAACGTCTTTCCCAAATTCCAATTGGCGGGCAGCCATGTTCATCGTTAGCGATGTAACTCGCAAGTGGCTTTCCACATCCTCATCGGCAGAGGAATGAAAAACGGTTGCCCCTTCCACATCGCGTTTAAAATCAGTCACTTCTTCCGGGCGCTCGTCAACCAATAAAATAATCACATCGATTTCCGGGTGATTTTGCAAAACCGCTTTGGCGATATGTTTCAGAATCGTCGTTTT
>CAXHHS010001296.1:0-1796 GCA_964015645.1 uncultured bacterium | reverse complement strand
GATTTTAAAATTATCCGTTGGATTTAGATATCCGTCGGAAAAATCTGAGAAATAGGCCCCGGAAATTCATCCAAAGCGCCTAACGGAAAACATTTGTTTTTGAGAGTATTTGACATTAAAATCACTAAAAAGTTGAATATTCAAAAAAAGTTGAGAAAAATTTGCAATTAGAAATATCGCACAAAGAAATTGAAAATTTTTGCCGCCGGTGGAGCATAACGGAACTTGCGCTTTTCGGCTCGGCACTACGTAACGATTTTCGCTCCGATAGCGATATTGATATATTGGTAACATTTCCACCGAAAACTCCGCACAGTTTATTTGATCTTGCCGATATGCAAGAAGAATTAAAGTCAATTTTAGGGCGCGATGTTGATTTAGTAGAACGCGCAAGCCTGCGGAATCCGTTTCGTCGCCAACATATTCTCCAAAACATGGAAATAATTTATGCCGCCTGAAGAACGCGATCTTGCTTATCTCTGGGATATGCGAGAAGCTGCTCGTGATATCCTATCTTTCATTGAAAATACCGAATTTGTACATTTTTCTTCCAATAAAATGATACGTTTTGCTGTTGAACGCCAATTGCTTGTGATTGGAGAAGCCAGCAAAGGTATTTCCGAAACATTTAAAGAAGCCCACCAGGAGATTCCCTGGAAAAGCATTGTTGGTCTGCGTAACATCCTTGCTCATGATTATGGCGAAATTCTTGTCGAAAGAATTTGGATTACTGCTACTCAAAACATACCCGACCTGATCAAATCATTGGATTCTATCATTTCACCTTCAGATCAATAGTCTGAAATATCAGAAATCCCAAATCATTCATACCTTAACGCTTTAATCGGGTTGGCCAATGCCGCCTTTATCGCCTGGTAACCAATTGTGATTACTGCAATTAGCAATGCCAGCGCCCCGGAAATAGCGAACGTCCACCAATTAATATCGATGCGATAGGCAAAATCTTGCAGCCATTCATTCATAGCGAGGTAGGCGATTGGCCAGGCTGCCAGGTTGGCGATGATAACCGGCCTGGCAAAATCTTTTAGCAACAAACCCATCAGCCCGGCGGCGGATGCACCTAGCACTTTGCGAATGCCGATTTCTTTGGTACGCTGCTCGGCGGTGAATGTCGCCAATCCCAACAGGCCGAGGCAGGCGATAAAAATTGCTAAGCCGGTAAAAATGCCAAATACTTTGCCCAGCCGCTGTTCGGCGCGAAATTGGGCGTCGATCCGGTCATCCAAAAAGGCGAATTCAAAGGGCGATTCCGGTGCAAGCGCTTTCCATTGGGTTTCGATTTTCTCTAAAGTCGCTGCCACATCCCCCGGTTGAACGCGAACGGAAAGGTAGTTTACCGGCAGGGTGTAGGTTTGGGATGTAAACAGAAAAATAGCAAACGGCTGAACCTCGAAATGAAGGGAGAAAAAGTTAAAATCTTTTATCACGCCCAACACTTGCAGCCGCTGGTGTCGATTACCGGGATAGATTAGATGCTTGCCAATGGGATTTTCCCAGCCTAGAAATTTCACTGCGGTTTCATTGAGCAACACGCCGTCAACATCGGTTGGGAATTCCTCGGAAAAGTCACGACCTTCGACCAAATCTAATTGCATTGTTTCCAAAAATTCATAATCGCCTTTGATGGAGCTTAGCAGGAAATTTTCCTGATCCGTGCCTTCCGGGGTATAAAAATCCCCAAACGTACCGCTGGTTGGAAAGCCACTGCAAAAACTGGCATTGATAACAGCAGATTGTTGCAGAAGGGTTTGTTTGAAGGCATCTTCATTTTCACC
>CAXHHS010001295.1:0-1798 GCA_964015645.1 uncultured bacterium | reverse complement strand
TTATATACCGTTAAACCGTGGCTGCGAGTCGGTATCGAAACGCTGGTCGGCAACTCCGACGAAAATGAAAAAACAACCATGGATTTTCAGGCTGCTGGTCCGGTGATTGATTTTTCGTATGGGAAGAAGTTTTTTGTTGCCGGTGGCCTGCATTTAGGAGGAATCATTGCCGATGCGTTGAGCCGTGACGGGGAGGCATCCGAAACAAAGGTACGAAGCGGAACTTTCTATAAAAACGCCGGCTTCTTTTTAGCCCCTTATATTGGCGCTGGCATTCGATTTCAAAAATTCGAATTGAGCCTATTTTTTAAAGATGTCACTGTGAATTCGGCAGAAGACCGGGATAACATAGATGCTTTTAGCGCTTCTTATTACGGCATTAGCTATGCCGTTCGTTTTTAACGGGAGGATTCAATTAACAGAATTCAAAAAGAGATTATCCAGTTTTTATTTCTGGTTTTTCAAATCACCTATAGCCTGGGAATTATTGCCTTTGCAATGGGCGGGATTGGTCAATTCCCATTGGATAGCCTTTCCGCCTTTGTTCCGGCTTTGGTGATAATCATTCTAAATATTATATGGGGAAATAATGTATTTAAAGAAAATATCCTGGAATTGCGATTTGGCAGCTGGAAATCCTGGATAATATGGCCGCTGGTAATTGCCGTTATTGAAAACATTATTTACGCACTAACTTATTTTTTATCCCCGGCGGTTTTTTTAAGCCAGCAAGATATTGTTGAAGGGATAAAACAAACTGTTTTTGATACAGGTTCTTTACCCGCGTCGTTAGTGTGCATTTTTGTGATGAATATTTTCATCCCGCCCATCCTGAATCTTCCTTTATTAGTGGGAGGAGAATTGGGGTGGCGAGGCTTTTTGATGCCCCGGTTGTTGAAGATTTTTCCAACCCCCAAAGCCTTTTTGATGGGTGGAGCGATATGGGGCGTTTGGCATCTGTTTGAAATACTGCTTGGATATCGTTATCCTAATGAGTCGATTTTAGGAATTTTGTTGATGATCCTATTCTGCATTCCGGCAGGTGTTATTTTGCAATACGTTTATCTAAAATCCGGGTCTATTTTTGTCGTTGCTTTGTGCCATGGATCGCTTAATTCGACGACAACAGCTTTTATGGACTTCCTGATGAATGAAGAAAAGATTGATCCTATAATACACGGATCGACCGGCATTATCGGAATCATTATTTGGTGGATTTTTGGAGCTGTGTTTTGTGCAAGACTTAAAAAGGAATACGGTTGAACATTACTGATCGTCCCTCGTAATTCCCAGTTTTTTCATTCGCCAGTGGAGCGTCTTGTCGTTGATGCCCAAAATTTTTGCTGCACCTTTTTCGCCGCTGACCCGCCATTTGGTTGCTTCCAGCACTTCGATGATGTGCTCTCTTTCATTTTCTTCCAAAGTGGAGAGAGTCGAGGCATCGGCAGAAATGGCTTCTTTGGGCATCCATTCATCCAATTGCAGTTGTTTGCCGGGGCTAATGATGACCGCTCGTTCAATCACATTTTCTAATTCCCGCACATTTCCCGGCCAATAATATTCTTGTAGAGCCTGGATAATCTCCTGGGAAATAGTCTCTACTTTCTTCGCGGTTTTAACATTATACTTTTTGATGAAATGGTTGACCAATAAAGGAATATCCTCTTTACGATCACGTAATGGTGGGATGGAAACCGGGAAAACATTCAAGCGATAATAAAGGTCTTCCCGAAATTCGTTTTTTTCAATCGCCTTTTCCAGGTTGCGATTTGTCGCAGCGATTACTCGTACGTTTGCG
>CAXHHS010001294.1:0-1799 GCA_964015645.1 uncultured bacterium | reverse complement strand
CGCTCAGCAGCAATACCTTGATCGATCTTTGGGAAGATCGCAGCGGCACTTTATGGATCGCCACGATCAATGGCCTCAATCGGCTTGATCGCGCCGGTGAAACATTTCAGCAATTTCACCATGATCCGCAAAACGCGGAAAGCCTTAGCTCGGATGTCGTTCTCAAAATTTTTGAGCCGCCATTCACATACGATAATCCAAAAACTTCAAAGAGCGAAACGCTGTGGATTGGCACCGCTAACGCTTTCAATCGCTTTGATGTTGCAAAAGAATCATTTACTGTTTACCACCACAATCCGCAAAATTCACAAAGCCTCGGCCACCGCTTTGTGCGCGATATTGCCCAATCCTCTGATGGCCTGCTTTGGCTGGCAACCGCTAACGGCGTAGATATTTTTGATCCGAGAACGGAAATGTTCCGGCATCTTCGTCACAACCCGGCGGAGCCAGCCAGCCTCCGCGCAAATTATGTTTGGGATATCGAAATTGATCGCTCCGGTATTGTGTGGGTGGGAACCAGTCCCGGCGGTATCAATAAACTGGTGCGCCGCCGGAAAAAATTTTCCCTGATCGAAGAAACCCCCGGCACGGATAACACGTTGAGCGATAATTTCGTTTTTTCCATATTGGAAGATCGCCGTCAAAATTTATGGATCGGTACCTGGAATGGTGGCTTAAATCGATTGGAGCGATCAGATCAAAACGGAAAGTTTGGCGGAAAATTCACTCACTACTGGCATCAACCGGGGAATCCTGAAAGCCTGCCTTCCAATACGGTTTATGCGCTTGAGGAAGATCGCAGCGGGATACTTTGGATTGGCACTTCGCAAGGATTGTCACGATTAAGCCGGAATGAACAGCGACAGGGGAATTTTACTACCTATGTTCATAATCCAACTGACCCGACAAGCCTATGTTATAACTGGGTTTACGCAATTCGTGAAGATTTCTGCGGCGACTTGTGGGTCGGCACCGAAAACGGGCTTTCACGGTTGAAAAATGGGAATCGCCGCCAGGGGAAATTTATTTCTTATAAAAACGATTCCGGGGTTCCGGGTAGCTTGAGCCACAATCTCATTCAATCTATTTACGAAAGCAGCGATTCCGTCCTGTGGATTGCTACCAATGGCGGTTTAAATCGCTTTAACCGGGAAACCGGTACTTTCAGCGCTTTTCGCCATGCTCCCCAAAACCCCAACAGCATTAGCCATGACAAGATTAACACAATTTACGAAATGCTCCAACAGCCCGGTATTTTGTGGCTGACAACGCAGGGTGGCGGATTGTGCCGCTTCGATGTGTTAAAAGAAGAATTTACCCAATATAACCTTGACGGCGTTCCAGCTTCACAAAAATCTGCAAGCGGCAATATTTTTTATGGTTTGCTGGCAGATGAAAATCAAAATTTGTGGCTTAGCGGAACACAAGGGCTGGTGAAATTCGATTCGAGAACCGCTACGTTCCGCCGTTATCATGTTAGCGATGGACTGCAAGGGCCGGAATTTTCCCCCGGCGCGTTTTTCAAAAGCCCCGGCGGAGAAATGTTTTTCGGCGGCGTTAATGGCGTTAACCACTTTTACCCGGGGGCAATCGAGGATAATCCCCACGTCCCGCCGATTGTTATTACCGATTTTAAAATATTCGATCAATCGATAGCTGCAAATGAAGTTGCCAATTTTTTAACCAAGGATCAGTCAAACAAAATTTTATTGGATTATTGGCAAAACTTTTTCTCATTTGAATTTGCAGCGCTGGACTATACCAACCCGGCGAACAATCAATTCAAATATCTGTCTCTT
>CAXHHS010001293.1:0-1799 GCA_964015645.1 uncultured bacterium | reverse complement strand
CGAGATGCAATGGAGTCTCGTGGGCTCGGAGATGTGTATAAGAGACAGCCGAAGAAACCGCGAACAGATATTTCGGCAGCGATAATCCCATCGGCAAACGCATAATCCTCAATAACCAATTGGAAATGCAAGTTACCGGCGTACTGCGCGATCTGCCGCATAATTCCCATATCAAATTCGATTTGTTAAGCACCGTTCGGGCCATCAAAAACTGGTGGGGTGGCGACGGCTTCGAAACCAATTGGATTTGGCAGTCAGCCTGGACTTATTTGCTGCTTGACAATCCTACCAATGCCGCCAACCTGCAACAGCAATTGCCGGATTTTGTAAACCGGCATTTTCCGGAATCCGTGCGCGATGGATCTACACTCACCATTCAGCCTCTCACGGATATTCATCTGCATTCACAGCGATTTTTAGAAATCGAAACCAATGGCAACATTATCTATGTCTATATTTTTTCTGCGATTGCTGCCCTTATTTTGTTAATTGCCTGCATCAATTTTATGAATTTGGCCACTGCTCGTTCTGCCCAACGTGCTAAAGAGGTCGGTATGCGCAAAGTAATGGGCGCCTATCGCAATCACCTGGTGATGCAATTTTTAGGCGAATCCATGATCCTCAGCTTTATCGCTTTAATGTTAGCAGTGGCGCTGATTGAGCTGGCGCTGCCTTTTTTTAACTCGCTTACCGGCAAAGCGCTGGAGATTCTTTATTTCGAAAATTGGCTTATCATTGCCAGCTTGATTGGCATCGGCTTTTTAGTGGGTATTATTTCCGGCAGCTACCCGGCGTTTTTCCTGTCGGGATTTCGCCCGATTCGGGTATTAAAAGGATCGTTATCGGCAGCTAATAGTATGTCCGGCAGCAGTTCTGCTTTACGGAAAGTGCTGGTCATCAGCCAATTTACAGTTTCCCTGGTATTACTAATCTGCATCAGTCTCATCCACAACCAGCTCAATTATCTTAAAAACAAAGATTTGGGATACAATAAAGAACAGGTCTTATACATCAACATGGTGGGCGATATTTGGGGGCAACAAGAAGCGTTTACCAACGAGGTTTTGAAAAACAACGATGTTCTGGCAATCTCCCGAATCGGCGCCAGTATTCCCGGGTTGGCGGACGGTATTGCCAATTCCTATGTAACGGAAGGAATATCACGTGAAAAACCGAGGTGGCTCGGCACGCTCAGCGCGACCTATAATATTGTGGAAGCGCTGGGCCTGGAAATTTTGGAAGGCCGCCAGTTCTCATTGGATTTTCCCACCGACTCTACCCAGGCATTTATCGTTAATGAAGCTGCCGCCCGGGATTTTGGCTGGGGGGAAAATGCTGTCGGCCAAAAATTGGAACGGCTGCGGGCGAATGGCAATCCTATCCAGGCCGGAACCGTTATTGGGGTGGTGAAAGATTTTCACTACCAGCCGCTTCATGAAACGTTGAAACCGCTGGTAATTCGCTTTGGCGGCGGGCAGTATGCTGTGCGCATCAGCGGCAAAAATATTCCGCAAACCATTGATTATCTCGAAAGCGCCTGGAATAAATTCTCTCCCGGCTGGCCGTTCAATTTCCGCTTTTTGGATGAAGACCTTGATAGCCTCTATCGCAAGGAACAGAAGCTCGGCCAGGTTATTCGCTATTTTACCTTTCTGGCAATTTTTATCGCCTGCCTCGGCCTCTTTGGTTTGGCGTCTTTTACTACCGAACGGCGCACCAAAGAAATCGGTGTGCGAAAAACACTCGGCGCTACCTGTCTCTTATACACATCTGACGCTGCCGACGAGCTTCTTGGTGTA
>CAXHHS010001292.1:0-1800 GCA_964015645.1 uncultured bacterium | reverse complement strand
TATTGGCAATTTGTCTTCAGTAGATATAATTAAACGATCCAGGCCATTGTAATTGGCTGCGAACCACAGGGAGGTTTCACCTTCAATGTTAGTTTCGGCAATTTCCCAAACGGTATTTCCGGCGATGCTTTGCGGATTTTGCGGATCGTGTAAAAAGCGGGTAAAGGTTTCCGTTAGCGGATCAAACTTGTTCACTCCCCCACCCCAGGTTCCAACCCAAATATTTCCAAAGCGATCCTGATGCAACGAAATTATGTCATCAAAGGAAATTGAAGTTGAATCTTGCGGGTCGTGGCGAAAAACAGTGTAGTTAACGCCGTCATACTTCACCAATCCGTACATCGTACCAAACCACATAAATCCATCGTTATCCTGTAAAATGCAGTAAACGAGATTATGGGAAATGCCTTCTTCGATGGAGAGATGTTCGAAGCGAATTTCTTGTGGTTGAACGGTAAAAGGAGTGATTAGAAAAAAGAAAGAAACGAGGAAAGCAGTTATGGATTTCATCAGGGTATCCGTCGTTTTTTGATAGTTGGTCTTGGGCGGTGTTAACCTGCCGGCAGCACTGAGATAGTAAAGTTTGACGCTAACAGATGCATTCCAATTTACAACTATTGACAACCAACTATCAACGAATAACAAAAAACTCACTTCTATCTGAGTAGTATCATCTTGCGAGTATCTTCAAACCCGTTGGCTTCCAGGCGGTAAAAGTAAACGCCGCTGGGCAAATTTGTTGCGTCCCAATTTATGCCATGTTTACCGGGAACCAGGTTTTCGTTTACCAGCATAGCAACTTTTTTGCCGACGGGGTTAAAAACGCTTAACGTAACGTCGCTTCGTTTCGGAACGAAAAATTCGATAGTGGTGGAGGGATTAAAGGGATTGGGATAATTTTGCGCCAGGCTAAACCCGCGGGGAGCAGTTGGTACATCATCTTCGATACCGACAGTCGGCTGATTTAGTAAAATGGACACGCTATTGGCGCCATCATTCGCTACAGCCAGGTCGAGGGCATTGTCGCCGTTAAAATCGGCAGCGACCGCTAAGTGAGGATTTGAACCGACGATAATCGAAGGCTTTTGAGTAAAACTTCCCTGGCCGTTGTTTTCCCAAATAAACAGCCGGGCAGAATTGTAAGACGTTGTTGCCAAATCCTGGTCACCGTCGCCATCCAAATCGCACGCAAGAGCAGACCAGGGGCTGCCGGTTTGGTTTAAAGTGGGTTGTGGCACCAGGCTGCCGGTCATGTCATTCATTAGAATCGTTAAGTTATTTGATGCGTTATGAGAAACGATGGCATCTACCCAGCCGTCGCCGTTAAAATCACCGGCTCCGGCAAGGTGTGCGGAACTGCCTAAGTTTGAGTTTGCAACGGGAGTAAAGCTGCCGCTGTTATCATTTTCCATCACAATAAAATTGGAAGTGCTGAAATGCGATACGGCAATATCCAAATCGCCGTCATTATTAAAGTCAGCGATAAGGGCGGATTCCACACCGTTGTTTACACCGGGACTCGATTCCGGGGTAAAGGTGCCGTTGCTGCTATTTCGTAAAATCGAAACTGAGGCGGAATTAAAGTTGGAAACCGCAATGTCCATCAATCCATTACCATTCAAATCTCCGGAGTTGATGCCGTGCGGGAAATTCCCGACAGCTACCTGAACCGGGGCTGCAAAATTTCCCTGGCCATCGTTCAATAAAATTCCCGCCTGGCCATTATTGGCATTTGCGACAGCCAGGTCTAAAAAACCATCCCTGTTAAAATCAGCGGCGGTAATGGCATCGGGGGTGCCG
>CAXHHS010001291.1:0-1801 GCA_964015645.1 uncultured bacterium | reverse complement strand
GAGATGCAATGGAGTCTCGTGGGCTCGGAGATGTGTATAAGAGACAGTTCCTCGCGATGTCGCTAAAGTTCAACCGGGCGGTGGGCTAAATTTACTCGCCGGATTTGGCCCAAACTCGCTGCTGCTTGGTGGGAATTCCGCTGGCGAATTTCCCAACATAGTTTCCTGGGAAGATACTACCAGTTTCTGGGCCAGCCGCCTGCAAAATTATGATGATGATCCGCAGCCGGAAATCTTCGCCCTAAAATTTGCCCGCTGGCGAATTTTCGATGTCGATGAAAATTACCAGATCACCGAGCAGCAAGCATTGGAAAACGCCACAGAAGGCAACAACCAATTCGGCGTGCCAGTGACGCTGATCGAGGATTTTGACGGCGACGGGTTTCGGGAAATCATTTTCGACGATCTCGACGGCGACCTCTACATTTATGAAGAAGATGACGCCAATCGTTACCAATTTAGCTGGTCTGCGCGATTGCCCGGCACTGGTGGCAGCGGTTTGCTGCAAATTGCCGATATTACCGGCGATGGCCGAAAAGAGCTAATTAGCGTGGTTAAAAATGAACCGGCAGTGATTTTGGAATCCAACGTCAATACCCGTTTTTGGGCGATGACGATTTGGAAAGCGACCGCGAATAACTCTTACGAAAAAATCTTGCAAAAGAACTTTCACGGCGTAACCGTTCAACCGGGAATTCAAAACGGGTTGAGCGTGGCCGATATTACCGGCGATAATACCGATGAAATTATATTTACTCCCTTTCCTGATGCTTACATCTTGCAATATTCCGATGATGATTTAGAAGTGCTCTGGTATCGCAACGGCATCAACAGCAATGCTGCACTTGCAGCGGACTTTGACCGCAATGGAGTACCGGAGCTTCTTCTAAACACGGATGAAGGCATTTTACACTTCGAAACAGCGATTAAGTCTAATCAACCGCCGCCGCCCTTACAACTGACAGCGACTGCCCTGGATACGATGCGAATTTTCTTGGAATGGCTGCCAATTGCAACGGCGGAAAGATTTAGAATTTATCGCAAATTACCGGGCGAAGATTTTGTGTTATACGATTCCATTAACACAAACAGGTTTTTAGATACCGCCGTAACCCAATATGAAACTTATACTTACGCAATTTCCCAGATTGACCGAAATTTTACGGAACCGGAGAGTCCGCTCAGCGCCCCGGCATCAGCACAGCCGAATTCGCCACCACGTTTGCTGTCTGTTGAAGTGCAGCAAACTCGCCGGTTGTTGCTGCGGTTTAGCGAGCCGATGGGTGTATCGGCATTTCAAACCGACCGTTATCAATTGCTGGAAAATAACAACCATCCCGCCAGCATTGTGCGAATGCAAAATCGCAACCAGGCGCTGCTTTCATTTTTGGATGACTTTGCGGCCGGCAACCATCAGCTTAGAATTACCGGCATTCATGATGCTGCCGGAACACCGCTAAAAGATGATTCGCTGATCGCCGAATTTGCGTATACGCCAGAAATGGAACCGTTGTATTTTCAGTCGGTCGAATTCATCAACAAACGCCGTTTGCAATTAAAATTTAATCGCGCGCTTAACGCGGCAGTTGCCGCCAATATTCAAAATTACGCATTGGAACCGGATGGCACCATTCTTTCCGCCGCGGTGGATAGCAGCGATGCTTCGATTGTCCACCTAACGCTTTTCGGCGATAATCGCCTGGGCAGCCTGGGCGTTCCTTATTTTATTACCGTGCGAAATTTGCAAGACACCACCTGTCTCTTATACACATCTGACGCTGCCGACGAGCTTCTTGGTGTA
>CAXHHS010001290.1:0-1806 GCA_964015645.1 uncultured bacterium | reverse complement strand
CGGCCTGGCTAACACTTCCACGTTGAGTCTCCGGCCATTTAACAGTTGCATAATAAAGATTTCTTTAACCTGCTGCGTTAGCGGGTCTTTGGCGCGACGATAAATTTCCAATAAGCGGGTGTTTTTTTGCAGCAGCTCATACACTTTGCGTTGTGCGCTGGATTTGGTGCGAATATGAAACAAGTCTAAAATATATTCGTTGCTGGTGATAATTTTCATATCCAAATCCAGGATTAACAACCCCTGGTTGAGAACCCGCATCATCGAGTGAATACGCTGTTCGGATTCCTGAAAGCTTTTATCCAATTCTCCTGTTTGATCGTACAAATCACTCAGTTTGGAAAATACTGATGATTTTCCGGGATTACCATTTTGATTGGGCAGCGGAGGCGTTTCTTGTTTTTCGCTGGCAGCGACAGGTGTTCCTTTCTCCGCTGTCGATTCGGATCGCGGCGGTTTCCCGGATCGCCAGCCTAACGTTAGCGCCAAAATAATGAGACTGGCGACGGCAATACCGGAGCCCCAAAGGATTATTTCTCTTGCTTCGGTAAGTGACGGTAATTTTTCGATATGCGTGAAGGCGCGGATATATCCCTGGAATTTTTCATCCACAATTACCGGCCAAATGATGTCGAGCTCTTCCAGGCTTTCGCCCACGTTGCGTTGGATGACTTTAGGAGTGCGGGCGCTTAAATTCTCAATATCCTCTTTTTCCTGTAGTTTGCTTCCCTCCAATGCTTCGGCGGTGCTGATGATAATTTGATTATCCGTGTTGATTAACCAAATTTCTTTAACTTCAGTATCCGACTGAATTTTTTGAAGCGTTCGGCGGGCTTTGTTGCGCTTGTTTTTGCTCGAAATAAACGCTTCCAACTGGAAACC
Organism: uncultured bacterium; assembly: GCA_964015645.1. Taxonomy (GTDB): domain Bacteria; phylum Calditrichota; class Calditrichia; order RBG-13-44-9; family J075; genus CAXHHS01. The sequence continues at coordinate 924 of CAXHHS010001290.1, read as the reverse complement.
GGAGGTCTCCGGCAACATTACTTTTTCGATTTTGTCGGCAATTAGAAAACCGATCTCTTCCGGCACAGCCTGGTTATATTCCCCGATATATTGATCGATGCGAAATTTAAGATTATCGATGATAAGATAGGCAAGGGCAACGGCGACAATGCCATATAAGATGAGTAACAGCGGCTTTTTTCCGGTCAATTTCGGCTTCACGATAACTTTTTATCGAAAATAAACGACCAAAATTGGGAAAACTCAAGAAGTATTTCTTAAGAAGTGGCGATGGTAGTCAGTATATACAAAGAGCTGGACGACAATACCTCAACTTTCCGGGCAGGGAAACCGTTTTTTAAACGTAAATGCATCTTGTGTTGGCCCAAGGGTAGATAATGTTTGAAACCGTTCTTCCACCTCCGCAACCGTGGGGATATGGCCGGTTGGAATCCACCATAAAACCAGCGCCGGCCGTTCCAATTTCTCAAACCATTTTTCCCGGTTGCGAAACGGCTTTACGTGGGCGCTGTAATACGTGTATTGATACAATGCGTCAATCGATTCCCAAACAGACATGTTGAGCAAGAGCGTTTCATCGCCAAATATCCGGATATCTGTTGCCGCCCCCGTATCATCCTTTAAGCGCCAAACGAATCCTTCGCTTTGCTCCGCAGCGGTATTAATCTTATCCAATTGCGCTACAAAATCCGCCATCAAAGGATCATCAATCGGCGCTTTCATTTTTGCAAAATTGGCTTGTGCGATGTGGTATTTCACTTATTCACTCCGTCTGTTTTCCAAGAACCGTAGTTAACACGTTGCCCCAAGTTAACGCTTCACAAAGAGATAATCTTGTAAAATTGCGCCAGACCTTGGGTTTGGTTAAAAAAACTCGCTAATTTTGTTTGAAAGCCCTTTTTAAAAATCGCTTCGGGTGAAAGG
>CAXHHS010001289.1:0-1808 GCA_964015645.1 uncultured bacterium | reverse complement strand
GGCACCAGGTTTTCCCACCAACAATCGCGGTCTTCTGTCCAGGGAACATCATCAATCCCAATTCGATTAACGACAATGACATGCTCCACCGAGGGAGCGGCTTTTAATGCCTCGTCAACATTGGGTTTCATGGCAACTTTTTTACCGCGCCGGAATGCGCCATCTACCGTGAACAACGCTTTGGCATCCGCGTCTGCCAGGCGAGTGGAAATTGCCGAAGGCCCGTATCCGCTAAACAGCGGTAAAATAACCCCACCAATTTTGATGATGGCCAAAAACGCCACCGCCAACTCCGGAATCATCGGCATGTATAACCCGATGGCATCGCCTTTTCCCAACCCCAATTTCCGCAACGCGTTGGCGCAGCGATTTACGTCCTGGTATAAATCCTGGTAGGTAAATACTTGGGATTGACCTTCTTCCCCTTCCCAACGCAATGCAGCACGATTCCGTAATGGTGTCGATTGCCATTTATCAAGGCAGTTATGCACGATATTCATTTTACCGCCTACACACCATTTGGGAAACTCGATGCCGTCGCTTAAATCGACAATGCTTTCGTACGGCTGGTAAAACTCGATATCCAAATCTTCCATCACCGCATCCCAAAACCAGGCAATATCTTCAATCGACTTTTGGAACAGCGCTTCGTAATTCTCGATTCCGTTCAACTCCATAAACTGCTGCAAATTACTCTCTTCTATCCATTGCGGATTGGGTTGCCAGGCGATTTTTTGGCCGAAGGGGAAGGTGTCTGTTTTCGAAGAGGGGTTTGGCATTTTGCGCTCCAGCGTTCGAATTCTTGACATTGCGCCAATGGTTGGCATTAAAGATCAGTGTCGAATTTAGCAGGCTTGGAAACCAATGTCAATATTTGCATTTTTAAAGCGTAACCGATATACTGATTTTTAGTTATTGAACATAAATAATATATATCAGTAATAGGCAGTATGATGAAAGGAATGAATATGGAAAAATTTAAACCCAACACATTTTTTTTATTAGGGATTTTTTTATTTGCTTATGTCTTTGCCCAACCGAATTTTCCCGCAAGAGGGCCGGTTTACAACGATAGCGAAGTTGCTAAAGTTTATATTGAAATTGACCCGGATTCTTTAGCGCAAATTTTTGTCGATGTTACCAGTGACCATGAATTTCCCGCAAGGTTTGTTTTTCACAATGGTGCAATTCGCGATACGGTTGAAAATATCGGATTTCGTCTGCGTGGAAATACCTCGCGCTTTTCACAGAAAAAATCATTCAAGATTTCGATCAACAGCTTTATCGCCGGAAGAAAATTTTATGGGTTCGAAAAATTAAATATAAATGGCGAGCATAATGATCCTTCCATCATCCGCTCTAAATTGTCCTGGGACCTTTTTGAAGCAGCGCGGATTCCCGCACCACGCGCCAATCATGCTGAGATGTATATAAATGGTGATTACTATGGGCTATACATTAACGTTGAGCATATTGATGAGAACTTCGTGAAATCCCGTTTTGGCAACAATGGCGGGAACCTTTACAAATGCCTTTGGCCGGCAGATTTAACCTACCGCGGCAGCGACCCGGACGCCTATAAATTTATCGTTGGAGATCGACGAACGTATGAATTAAAAACCAATAAAGCGTTAGATGATTACAGCGATTTGGCACATTTTATCACTGTTCTTACCCAAACACCGGATAGTATTTTTGCTCGCGAAATTCAAAAAATATTTAACGTAAACAGCTATTTGCGAATGTTAGCAGTCGATGTAACAATTGGCGATTGGGATGGATATTGGTTCTGTCTCTTATACACATCT
>CAXHHS010001288.1:0-1809 GCA_964015645.1 uncultured bacterium | reverse complement strand
ATTCAGACGATCCTCCAAATACGGAAATTTCTCCTCGATATACAGCGCGATCCGCCGGTTATCGATTTCCCGGAAAAACGGGCGAATGATGAACCATCCGAGCACGACTAAAAATGAAATCACAAAGATTGTCACCAAAATGCTTTGGAATAATGGCGTTGCAGCAAATAGATGGATCGACAAAAATAATAAGGAAACCGTCACCATAAAAAACACTGCTGCCAAAATAATTCCTTGCCAGATCGCCTTCAAAATCCAGCGTTTTTTAACTTCCCGAATTACTCCGGGAATGGTTTGGGGGGATGTTCTCATGATTTAACCTTTTTTCTTTTAGCCGTTTTTCGACCTGCTAAATATGATTCCGCTAAAAACAAAGCGATGACCAAAAACAATATATACCGCCAAATTTTCTGGCGTTTTTCAGTGTCGCCAGATTGATTGAATGTTGCTTGCAGTTGCGCTTTCTCAACATCGTTCATAGCCGGGGTTACGGCAGCGACAATCTCCTGGGGGTTTTTGGACGTTAAATCCGATTCGCGGGGATCGACGTTGATAGAGAAGGCTTTCACCTCGTCTCCCTTTTCTGCGCGATAGTTGCCGGGCACATCTGTTTCGCTAAAAAATCCGCTGCCGTTCTCATCTAATTGAACAGTATAAATGGCGTTATTCAGTGCGATTATTTCCCAGGTTTCGCCCGGCTTCCCGGAGAGCGGAACATTGTCACCCACGGCAAAATCATTATTTTGAGCGCGGTCGCTAAGTGCATATTTAACAATCTGATAGACAAAGGGTAAATAAATTTCATTTACCGGAGAATCCCCCCATTCGGTGTTGAACGTAGATGTAAAAACCAGCAGTTTACCGTTGCCGATTTCGCGTTCGATCAACACCGGGTCGCCGGTGTCAAATTTGGCGATAACGTTCGCTGTGGAATCAGGAATGATCTTCAGATATTCACTGAATTTCGGCTTAAAAATATCGCCCGATCCGGTTTTAGCGAAAACGGAAAATATCGGGTGATTGGTTTCCACCTCCGCGATAATCGCTTTGGTCGCTTGCAGTTTACGCACCTGGATTTTTTGCACAACGCTGCCAATGCCGAACGCCGATAAATTCTCCGAAAATTTTTCAACGTTTACCCGGTTGCCGAAGGAAACAATAACGCTCCCGCCTTTTTCCAGGTGCTCCTTAAGCCCCGCCACTTGTTGATTGGAAAGTGATTTTTCATTCGCTAAAAAAACCACATCATAATTTTTGAGCTTGTTCGATGTTAAAAGACGATTGTTACCGGCGGAAAAATTGTATAGCGCCTGATCATCCAACGCGAAACAATTTTGCAGGAAAAAACTATTGCTACCGCGCTTCTTGAAAGATGACTCGACAGAAAGTATTCCCGGCCGTTTTTTGACATCGAAGCTAAAAAATTGCCGGTCATCGATTGGCAGTGCGTCCGGTTGCAGCGAGACATATCCCTGGTAAACCCCTTCGCGGAGATTACGCTCTTGAAAAAATACCCGTGTCGATTGTAACAGCTCAAAGTCCCGGGTTTGAGCGTTTGTTTTATGATTGAAAAATGAACTTTTCCCGGTTTGTTTATCCTCGGAGTTTACCTGCCGAATGCGAACGCCGCACTGCGCAGCGATGAAATCTCCGGCACGCTTTTGCGTCAATTCATAAGCATCGATAAATGTATTGGCGGGATTTTCGCTGCCAATTTTAATCGGCGTAAAAGTGATCGCCCGATCCAATTTCCAATTATCAACCCGGTCGTTCCACCCGCTGTTTTGAAGATCGGAAATCAGAACAATT